>DAOQNO010000057.1:0-7384 GCA_035332125.1 Elusimicrobiota bacterium
CCCATCCCCGCCTTCCCCCGCAAGGGGGGAAGGAGAACAAAATGCGTTGAATTTCGTCGATCTGTTTCGGAAAAATATTTAGGCATGACGCGGAACTTCCAATTTGGCGTCCAGGATCGCCCGCAGGCGGTCCGACATGCCGGGGACGGGGATGCGCTGGAGCACGTCCTCGAAAAACCCTTCCACGATGGCCCGCTCGGCCTCTTCCCGGGGCAAGCCGCGGCTCATGAGATAAAACCGTTGGTCGTCGTCCAAACTGCCCACGGCCGCGCCGTGGCCGCATTTCACGTCGTCGGCCAGGATCTCCAGCATGGGGATGGCGTTGGCCCGGGCGCCCTTGGACAGCAAAATATTTTTGGAGGCCTGGTAGGCGTTCGTCTTCTGGGCCTCTTTGGCGATCTTGATCATGCCCGTGTACACGGAGCGGGCGTTGTCCCGGAGGGCGGCTTTAAAAAGCAAATCGCTCGTCGTGTGGGGGGCCCGGTGGTCCTGGTGGGTGTGGTGGGTGAAGCGCTGTTCCTCGTCGCCGAAAACCAGGCCGTACAGTCGGCCCGCGGCGCCGGTCTCCAACAAATCCGAGCCGAAATCCGCCCGGCTGGTTCCCGCGCCCGTGGCGATGACCATGGTGTTCAGCTCGCCGTCCCGGCGGACCCAGGCGTTTTGCTTGGAGAAGTGCCACCAGTTCTTGGGCCAGCGTTGCAAATGGACGTAATTGAGTTTGGCCCCGGCGCCCACCACGAATTCCACCACGCCGTTGGAGAGGTTTTCCCCCTCGGCGGCGCGGGCCGTGTGGTCTTCGATGTAGGTGGCCTGGGCGCCCTCTTCCAGCACGACCAGCGTGCGGGGGAAAAAGGCCCGGCCCGTGGAGGACCCGAAGCCGAAACCGCCCAAAATCGGCTGGGACAGAACGACGCCCCGGGGCACGTACAGGAAAATCCCGGAGGTCAAATGGGCGGTGTTCCAAGCGGCGAACTTACCGGATTCCGGCGGAACCACCCGGCCGAGGTAAGGGAACACCTTGTCGGGGTAATGGGCCATGGCCGTGGCCAGGTCGCAGAAATGAACGCCCCGGGCCTCCAGCTCCTTGGACCACCGGCGCAACATCCCGTTGCCGGAGCAGATCATTTCCCCCAGGCGTTCCTCGGGGCGGTCGAAATCCAAAACGTCGGCGTGATTGAAATCGGACATCCCCGCCGGGGCGGCGGGGTCGAAGCGGTCGGGGTCCAGAAAGCCCAGATCGGTGCGGCGCCAGGCTTCGTCCTCGGTTTTGGGCCAGGGGAGGGCGGCGAAGAGCGTCGCCGCGCTCTCGCGCAGGGCGGTCAAGCCCGCCGACGTGGGTTCCAGGGCGGCGTTCACCCTAACCCACCGAGCCTTCCATTTCGAGTTCGATCAGACGGTTGAGCTCGACGGCGTACTCCATGGGGAGTTCCTTGACGAAGGGCTCGAAGAAACCGTTCACGATCATGAGCGTCGCCTCGGCCTCGGAGAGACCGCGGGACTGCAGATAGAAAAGCTGTTCCTCGCCGATTTTGGACACCGAGGCCTCGTGGCCGATGGAAGTGTCTTCCTCGTCGATCTCCATGGTGGGGTAGGTGTCGGAGCGGGAGGCCTCGTCCATGATAAGGGCGTCGCACCGGACGTTGGACTTGCACCCGACCGCGCCCTTGTGGACTTTGATCAGGCCGCGGTAGCTGGAACGGCCGCCGTCCTTGGAAATGGACTTGGAGGTCACGACCGAGGTCGTGTGGGGCGCCGCGTGGACGATCTTGGCGCCGGCGTCCTGGTGCTGGTCTTTGCCCGAGAAGGCCACGGAGAGGATTTCCCCCCGGGCGCCCTCGCCCACCAGGTAGACGGCGGGGTATTTCATGGTCAGCTTGGAGCCCAGGTTGCCGTCGATCCACTCCACGGTGGCGTTCGCGTGGGCCACGGCCCGCTTGGTCACCAGGTTGTAGACGTTCTTGGACCAGTTCTGAATGGTGGTGTAGCGGATCTTGGCGTTCGGAAGGGCGATCAGTTCCACCACGGCCGAGTGGAGCGAGTCCGAGGAATAGGTCGGCGCGGTGCAGCCCTCGATGTAATGGACGAAGGACCCCTCGTCGGCGATGATGAGCGTGCGCTCGAACTGGCCCATGTTCTCCGAGTTGATGCGGAAGTAGGCCTGGAGCGGGATGGGCACGTTCACGCCCTTGGGGACGTAGATGAAGGACCCGCCGGACCAGACGGCGGAGTTGAGCGCGGCGAATTTGTTGTCGGCGGGCGGGATGACGGTGCCGAAATATTTTTTGACGATCTCCGGGTGAAGCTTCAACCCGTCGTCCATGCTGAGGAAGAGCACGCCCAGCTTTTCCAAATCCTTCCGGATGGAGTGGTAGACGACTTCGGACTCGTACTGGGCGGTAACCCCGGCCAAAAACTTGCGCTCCGCCTCGGGGATGCCCAGGCGGTCGAAGGTGTTCTTGATGCCCTCGGGCACTTCTTCCCAGGTGCGGCCCTGTTTGTCCGTGGGCTTCATGTAATAGTGGATGTTGTCGAACTGGATGTCGCCCAGGGCCTGGGTGTTGCCCCAGGTGGGCATGGGCTTTTTGTTGAAGACGTCCAGGGAGGACAGGCGGAATTCCCGCATCCAGGCGGGTTCCTTCTTCATGTCGGAGATGCGCTCGACGATGTCCCGCGTCAGCCCCCGCCCCGACTGGAAGGCGTAGCCCGCCGTCGAGTCGTGGAAGCCGTACTCGTAATCCTTGCCCAGCCCTTTGAGATCGGTTTTGCCGGCCATGGGGCTTTCCTTACGCCGCCCCGGCGCCCACGGGCGCGGGGACGTATCCTTCGTAACCCTTCTTTTCCAGTTCCAGGGCCAGCTCCGGCCCGCCGGAGCGGACGATGCGCCCGCCGGCCAGAACGTGCACGAAGCCGGGTTTCACGTAATCCAAAAGCCGTTGGTAGTGGGTGATGAGGACGACCCCGCGGTCCGGGCTCGCCAGGCGGTTGATGCCGTCGGAGACGACTTTCAAGGCGTCGATGTCCAGACCCGAATCCGTCTCGTCCAAAAAGGCCATGGCGGGTTTCAGGAGCGCCATCTGGAGGATTTCCAGCCGCTTCTTTTCCCCGCCGGAGAACCCGTCGTTCAAATAGCGGTTGGCGAAGGCCGTGTCCATCTGAAGGACCTTCATGTTTTCCTTCAGTTCCTTCCGAAACGTCTTCAAGTCGATTTCCTGGCCCCGCCGGTTTTTGAGGATGTTCCGCAAAAAGTTGACGACGCTCACGCCCGGAACCGCCACGGGGTACTGGAAGGCCAGAAAGAGGCCCTTCACCGCGCGCACGTTGACCGGCCAGGCCGTGATGTCCTCCCCGTTGTAGAGCACCTGGCCCGATTCGATCTTGTATTTGGGGTGCCCCATGACGGCGTAGGACAGGGTGCTTTTGCCGGAGCCGTTGGGCCCCATGATGGCGTGGGTTTCCCCGGCGCGAACGGTCAGGGAGAGGCCGTTCAGGATTTTTTTCCCTTCGACGGAAACGTGAAGGTCTTTGATTTCGAAAAGCGGCGTCGCCATGGGAAACTCCTAGTGGGTCCGGAGCGCCGCCGACAGGGACTGCGGCTTGGCGCCCAGCTTGTCCACGTCCTGGATGACGTGGGCTTCGTCCTGCAACAACTGTTCGAGGTTGATCTTCTCCAGAAATCCGTAAATGTAGCGGGTGAGCAAGCCCCAGATGGGGCGGATACTACAGTCCCCCTGGTGCACGCAGGCGGCGGAATCACCGGTGAAGCGGGAGCAGAGGTTGTGGCTCAGGTCCACCTGGCCCAGGGAGGAGAGGACGATGCCCACGCTGATGTCCCGGGCGGGCTTGGTGAGGGCGTAGCCGCCGTTGACGCCGCGCACGCTTTTGACCAACCCGGCGCGGCGGAGGTTCACCAAAATTTTCTCGACGTAGACGGGGGTCAGGCGTTCCCGCTTGGCGATCTCCCGGACGGCCAGGGGCACGTCCGAATTGTGGGTCGCCAACTGCAACATACAGCGCAGTCCGTATTCCTGCATGGCCGTGACTCTCATGAATCCCCCTAATTTGTCCCGCTGGTCAATTTTGTATTGACGGCGCGATGTCCGTCCGTCTTGGATCGGCCTGTTCTTGGGCCCGTTGAAATCGTTGATCTTTGTGGGCGAGAAGGCGTCGGCCCGAGGGCCGCGGCAAGGGTCATTAAGGGCGCCGGCGTCGGGCCATAATATGACTGTCTTGTCATATTTATTATACGATACCTTACAATTTTGTCAAGTATAGAAAATTGGTGTTTTCCGTCTAAAAATCCCCCCGAAACGAATAACCCTTGAATTCTCCGGGGGGTTCGTCTATTCTATGGGTTCAGGAACGACGCCGATTTCAGGTTGGGCCGAAGCGGCCGTCGTGGGGCGGGGATTTCCCTGAAGGTCAACGATCCACTTTTCGATGGAGGATTTATGCCGGCACGCAACGCTCAAAATCCGATCAAAGCCGATAAAGGGTCCGCCGCCGCGAGCGGGGGTTGGAACGTCGAAGCCAAGGGTCCCGTAAAATCGGGCTCCAACGTCCTGCATTGCCCGTCCTGCGGCGCGGAAGTTCCCCCCAAACCCGGGTTCCGCCCCAGCGCCCTCAAGTGCCCCCAGTGCGGGGCCGCCATGAAAAAATAATTCCGGACCGGCTCATTTCCCCGGCGGGGAAAGTGACGGTTTAAGTCGGCGGCTTTTTTCCAACAGGGTTTTCGCCTCGGTCCCGTTCCCCCGGGCCATCGCGCAGTATCCCAGGCCCGCCAGGGCCTCGGGAAAATCCTTTTTCTCCTCCAGGGCTTTTCGAAATTGCCCCTCGGCGTCCTCCGTTCGTCCCGCTTTCAACAACAGGAACCCGTAGTTCACCCGGGCCTCCGCGAAGTCCGGCGAAAGTTCCAAGGCCCGCTGAAAGTTCTTTTCCGAGGCCGCGGCGTCGCCGAGGTTTGAAAACACGATGCCCAGGTCGTTGAAGGCGTGGGGATCTCCGGGGTTGGCCCGAACGGCCTGGAAAAGGGGGCCCCGGGCCTCGGCCCATTTCCCCTGGGCCATGAGCGTCACGCCGAGACGGCAAAGGATTTCCGCGTCTCCCCGCTTTCGTTGGGCGGCGGCCCGATACATGGCTTCGGCCTGAAAAAGGTCGCCGGAAGCCCGGTGGGCGTCGCCCAATTTCAAATAGGGTTCCCACCATCCGGGGTTCAGGGCTCGGGCTTTTTCATAGAGGGCCGGCGTTTCGGACTCCCGCCCCAACATCTCCAAGGCCTCCCCCTCCTTTAAGTACCCCTCCGCAAACCCGGGATTCAATTCCACGCTCCGCTCAAAACAAGGCAAGGCTTTCTCCGGCATGCCCCGGTGGATCCAATAGGAACCCAGACCCGCCTGGGCCGTGTAGGATTGGGGTCGGGAAGCCACGGCCCAGGTCCAGAGGGATTCCCCGTCGGTCCAGGCCCGGGCGTAGCGGCTCGTGAGGGCCGTCAAAAGTAACGTCGCGATCCCCAGGAAGGCCCAGAGGAATTCCCGCCTTCGGCTCTCCCGGGCCGCCCAACGCCAGGCGCCGCCCGAGGCCAAAAGGACCAGCGGCCAAGCGGAAATGTAGGTGTAGCGATCCGCCACGAACTGGAAGCCGCTTTGGAAAAATCCCAGGACGGGCGCGACCAAGACCGCGTAGGCCGCCATCCCCGCCGCCAGGAAGGGTCGCCGACCCCGGGCCCGCCATAAAAATACCGACAAAACCATCACGCCGGCCAGCGCCACCGCCCCGCGGGCCCCGGCGCCGTCCACGGGAAAATCGTTCACCGGGCTCAGGTTCAGGGGCCACAGGTGGGCCAGGGGGTAATACCACAGCCCCTGGGCCGCCTGGAAAACGGAGCGTGGCAATCCCCACGGGGAAATCGCCGATCCCAGGGCGTTGCTGGCCGATTGGGCCGCGGCCGCGAGAATAGCCGCCACCGCCGCCAGGGCCCAAAGAGCCCATTTTTTCTTCTCCCAATCCCAGGACCAGCGATTTAAAAGGAAGCGATCGATCAGGATCAAGACCACGGGGAGGGTGATTCCCCAGGCTTTGCACAAAAGGGACAGGGCGAAGAGGGGCACGACCCGCCGCCAAAGCTTCTCCCCCCGGGGTTCGATGTCCCAATAGGCCAGAAGGGTGAGCAAAAGGAAAAACCCCGAGAGGACGTCCCGGCGCTCGGTGATCCAAACGACGGATTCCACCCGCATGGGATGGACGGCGTAGAGGAGGGCCGCCGACAGGGCGGGACCGTCCCATTGGCCCGGGTCGGGGCGGGGCACGCCGGGGACCCGGTCGAACACTTTACGGGCCAGGCCATAGAACAGGCCCACATTTAATAGATGGAAGAATAGGTTGACGGCGTGGTAGCCCAGGGGATTCATCCCCCATAGGGCGTGGTCCAGAGCGTAGGAGAGCCAGGTCAGGGGCATGTAGTGGCCCATGTGGAAGGTCCGGAACATCCAAAGAATGGACGCCGGGCCGAACCCCCGCCAATTGGGATTTTCGACGAGCAGGGTGTTGTCGTCGAAATTCAAAAATCCCCCCCGTAGCCCGGCGGCGAAAGCCGCCCCGGCGAACAATAAAAGCACCGTCAGGGCGCCGCGGTGGGCCTTCCAACGGTCCAAAAGAGGAAAATCTTTACAGTTTTTCATGAATCCGCTATCATATGAACTTTCCGGAATCCCTTTCCAGGAGTTCTGTCCGTGAATCGCATAAAATCAATCAACGATTTGGCCGTGACCGGCAAGCGCGTTTTGGTGCGGGTGGATTACAACGTCCCCATGGACAAAAACGCCGTGACGGACGACACCCGCGTCCGGGCCTCCCTGCCGACCTTGAACCATTTGATCAAAAACGGCGCCCGGGTGATCCTCCTTTCCCACCTGGGCCGCCCCAAGGGCGCGCCGAACCCGAAATACAGTCTGGCCCCGGTGGCCCAACACCTCAGCCAGTTGATCAAAAAGCCCGTGGCCTTCGTGGCCGATTGCGTCGGGGCCCAGGCCGAGGAAGCGGCCCGCACGCTCAAGAACGGCGACGTTTTGTTGCTCGAAAACCTCCGGTTTCACCCCGAGGAAGAAAAGAACGACCCGGCCTTCGCCAAGAAATTGGCGGGGTTGGGCGAACTCTTCGTTCAGGACGCCTTCGGCGCGGTCCACCGGGCCCACGCCAGCACGGCCGGCGTCCCGGCCCTCCTGCCCAGCGCGGCGGGCCTTCTGCTCCTCAAGGAATTGGACTATTTGGGCCGCATCAAGGAAAACCCCGCGAAGCCCTTCGTGGCCATCGTCGGCGGCGCCAAAGTGTCGGACAAAATCGAGGTGTTGGACAAATTGATCGAAAAAGTGGACTCGCTGGTGATCGGCGG
>DAOQNO010000058.1:0-7316 GCA_035332125.1 Elusimicrobiota bacterium
TCTTTTAAATGGATGGACTCCCGGGGGGTGCCCAGTCCGATCTCCATTTCCGGACAGACGGGCACGAATTCCACGAAGCGGCCCAGGAGGTCCGCCGCAAAGGCGTCCCGCTTGTGGCCGCCGTCGTAACGGACCTTCTGGCCCAGAAGACAGGCCGAAATTCCGACGCGGAGGGGGGCGGTTTGTTTCACCGGGGTATTATCCAATTTTTGGGCGGGGTCCCGGGCCCCGGGGTCAAAATGTTAATATCACGCCATGAAGCGCGCGACCCCCTTCGTCCTCCTGACTCTTGTTTTTTTCGCCTGCGCCGGCGGGCAGCCCAAAGTATCGACCCTGGTCAAGCAATTGCGGAGCTCCGATTCCGCCGTCAAGATCAAGGCCGCGAACATTCTGGCCGGCCTGGGTTCCCAGGCGGAACCGGCGCTGCCCGGTCTTCTCACGATGTTCCGGGACACCCGCAAACCCCTGCACGACGCCGCGGCCAAGGCCATCGCGGGCGCCGGTCCCGAGGGCGTCCACGTGTTGTCCGTCGCCCTCTCGGACCGGGACAGCTGGGTGCGTTGCCGCGCCGCCGAAGCTCTGGGTTTGGCGGGCCCCGCCGCGGCGGCGGCCGTGCCGGCCCTGGCCCGGGCTCTGTCGGACCACGACTATTGCGTTTCGGGAAAGGCCGCCGAGTCCCTGGGAAAAGTGGGGGAAGCGGCCCTTCCCGCCTTGCTCGAAGCCTTTAAAGACGAGAACACCGCCGTGCGCCGCCTGGCCGCCCAAGCCTTGACCCAGATGGGTCCCGCGGTTCAGCGGCGGGCGGCCGAGGAACTGTTGCCGGCCCTTCGGGGCGGCGACGAGTTTGAACGCGGCGAGGCCGCCCAACGGTTGACGTCCATGGGGCCCGCCGCGGTGGCGGTGTTTCTGGATTTGCTCTGGGACAAGGACTCGGATTTGCGCCATCGGGCCCTGGACGGCTTGGCCGAGGTGGGGGATTCGAGCCCCGCGGTGGTGGACGCCCTGGCGGGTTTGTTCCGCGATTCGGAATCCACCCTCCGTCTGCGGGCCGCCATGGTGTTGGGGAAAATGGGCCAGAAGAATCCGGGCGTTTTGGCCCGGCTCACCCCGCTTCTTAAATCCCCCGAATTGGAAACCCGTCGGGGGGCCATTCAAGCCCTGGGCGCCATGGGCACCGCCGGGTCACCGGCCGTGGACGCCCTGGTGGTTGTGATGTCGGACCCCGCGGATCCCATGAGCGAGGAGGCCGTCGAGGCCTTGAACAACATCGGCACGTTTGAATCCCTTCGGGCGGCCGAAGGCCATACCCGCAAAGCGTATCTGGACCGCAAAACCCAACAGGACAAACCCCCCGCCAAGAAAAAATAGATTTCTTCAACGAAAAAAAACGGCCCCCGTTGGAAAACGGGGGCCGTTTTTTTATTTTAAGGGAGGGGCTATTTGCCGGAGCTCTTGGCTTCTTCCTCGCTCATCTTGTCGAAGGCTTTTTCGGCGTTCGCCTTGATGTGCTGACGGACTTCCGCGGAGAGACCCTTGGCCTCGCCGGCCAGGGTTTTCAGGTCTTCCAGGTTGATGGACGCCAGGGAATACAAGGCGCCGCTCTTGTCCTGGTAGCGGTCGATGATCTTGACCCCGCTCACGACGTTGGAGGTGAAGGTCTTGATCGTGTTTTCGATGAACTGTTCCTCGTTGGCCTTCTGGTCCGCCGGGACGCTGGTGTTGGACATGTAGTCCCGCATGAGGTTCGTGGAGACCACCGAGAGCTGCTTGGAGATTTCCGCGATGGCGCGGTTGTCCGCCGTCTGGCGGCGGAGGGATTCGGAATGGATGCCCTCGGCGATGCCGACGCCGTAAAACACTTTGCTGTCTTTTTTGAAGGCGCCGCTCCCCTTCATAATCCAGTCCGGCCGTGTCGGTCCGCAGGCGAACAACGCCAGCCCCGCCACCGCGACCCCCGCCCATGTCAACGCGCGTTTCATCTTGATCCTCCTGAACAAAGAATAAAAAAGCTTACTGCCCAAAAACGTATTGGGACAACAGGCGCCCGGCTTCCTGGGCCAACCCGTCCTCGCCGGCTTCGGTGGTCTTGGCCCGGGCCGTCTCGTCGATCAACTGGCCTTCCTGGCCCGACGGGGTGGACCCGCCCAACACCTTGCCGTCGGCGTCGATCAGCTGAACGTTGCCTTTCCACTGGTAGAACTTCCACTGGGGATGGCCCCGGTCGAAGGGTTCGACGGCCAGGGTCGCCTTGAGGCGCAGGGCCCCGGCGGCGCCGTCGGCCACGGCGAAACCGAGGGACGTCACTTTTTCGGTGATTTTGTCCTTCAGGCGGGAATCCTTGACGGATTCGGCGTCGATCGCGACCCGCAGGCCGCCGATCACGGCGTTCAAATCCTGTTCCAGGGCGGTGGAGGTGTTTCCGTTCAAGTCCGCCATGCCCGCGGGGTCGACCAGGCGCCGCCGGGCGGCCAATTCGTCCCGGGACCGGGACACCGTGAGGGCCTGGGCCAGCGCCCGGGACTTCGCCAGGGGCGTGGCGGCCCGCCGGGCTTCGTTGCGGCGGGCGTTGATGGTTTCTTCGAGATCGGTGATTTGGGAACTCAGGGAGCGTTGGGCGGTGACTTTGTCCAACAGGGCGAGGGCGTAATATTTCTTGCCCTTCTTGTCGAACCAGGTTTCCTTGATGGCGACGCCCTCCAGCAAATTGTCGGTGGAGACCGTCGTGTTGAGCTCGCTTTTTTGGGTGCCCAGGGCCGGTCCCCGCCGTTTGCCCGCGGCGGAGGATTGCTCCGTCTGGGTGTCCTTCATGGTTTGCTGAATGCGCGCTTGAAAGGTTTTGGAAATCTCGGCCCGGGCGTTGGTGCGGGCGGCGTCCAGGTCCGACCCGACCCCCACGCCGATCACGTATTTGGATTCCGGGTAGGCGCGGTCCGGCCCCCGCACCCAGGCGGGAATCTTGGCCGCGGCGGCCGTTAAAGCCACTCCTCCCAAACCCAACGCGAGCATCGTTCGTGCGGCGAAACGTTTCATCATAAATCCTCCTCCATCTTAGAAAATTATTCCGCGGACCGAACCATCGCGTAGGTCCGTTTACCGGCCGCGATTTTCACCCCCGGCAGGGCCGCGGTGCGGGCGACGCCCCCCGACCCGTTCAGAAAATCCACCGTCACGTCGTGGGCCCCCGGGGGGAGGGGCAGGCGCGCCATTAAAATCTGATCGGGCAGGGTCCGCCAAGACCTTTTGTCGGCGGTCTCGGTCATGGCCACGGCGGCCTGGAGGAGCGCCTTCACCAGCCGGCCGGCGCCACCGTTGTTCTTCTTTTCCACCTTTTCCGACACTTTCTGGGTGATCAAATATTTGACGACGGCCCGGGCGATGGCTTTGGCCCGGGTGCGGCCGATGCGGTCCTTCAGGTTCTGCTTGGCGATGGCCCCCACGTCCTCCACCAAGGTCCCGACGGCCTGGGCGCCCCCGGCCGACACCCGGACGCCCCGAACGGTGTAGGGCGTGTCCTGGTAGACCGGCACGGCCAGGCGGATCATTTTGTCGGCCGCGATACCCCGGAGGACCGCCCGGGCTTCGTCCACCTTGGCGTCTTCCTCGCTGCCCGCCTTCAGCTGGTCCACGTAGACCCAGCCGTTGGTGACGCTGATCTCAAAAAAGGAGTCCATTTTCTGCGGGGCGAATCCGTTGTAGTCCAGGAGGATCAGTTCGCCCTGCTGGGGCCCCCGGACGGCGGGGGCGTCGCCCCATCGGTTCTTAATGTCCGCCATTTCGTCCCGGAAGCCCAGGGCTTTGGCGGTTCGAAGCGCGTCGACCACCAGCCCCTCGGGGCGGGGAGTTTTGTATTTCTTGGCGTACCCGTCGTAGGCTTCCAGCGCCTTGAAAAAGGAAATGTAGGCGTCGTTGGTTTCGCCGGCGTCCTCGTAGAGGAGGCCCGCCAGGTAGCGGGCGAAGGCGTCTTCGGTGTGGGCGTTTTTCCGGCCGAAATCGACCTGCAGGGTTTTGAGGTAAAAATCCACTTGCCGGCATTCGACCAGGGCCTCGGCGGGCTGGCCCAAAAGGGTGTAGTTGACGGCGCAGAAAACGTGGATCAAGGCCCGCTCGAAGTCCTCGCCGTAGTAGGGTCGCATGTTGTCGCTGACGAGGAAGGTGGAGGCTTCGGCGGTGACGCTTTTGGTGAAGAGGTCCTTGGCGGTGCGCTTGGCCTGCTCGAAAACGGTGTTGCTCGTCGCCCAGTCGCCGGCGAGCTGGAGCAGGAAGGCCCGGTCCAATTCAAAGAGCAGGGCGTTTTTGGCGCCGTAGGAATCCTTGGCGCCCTCCACCCGCACCGCCGCCTGGGCGAACTCGCCCCGGGCGACCAAGCCGTTCAGTTCACGGATTCCGAGGCCGGCCGCGCAGCCGACGGCCAGGAGAAGGAGAGGGAGCGCCCCTCGCCGCGGCACGGGCAAAGGCCTCCCGAATCCTCCGGGTTAAAACTTTTTCTTG
The DNA here is from genome assembly GCA_035332125.1 of Elusimicrobiota bacterium. Lineage (GTDB taxonomy): Bacteria > Elusimicrobiota > Elusimicrobia > FEN-1173 > FEN-1173 > JADKIY01. The sequence goes on from DAOQNO010000058.1 coordinate 4,489, forward strand.
CGGTAGGTGACCAGTTTCTTGATTTTCTTCTGGCCGATCCAGGCCTTCTCGTTGGAAGACATGTCGATCATTTCCAACTCGACCTGATAATACTTCACTTCCTGTTTGCCCGCGGCGTCCATGATCGTGTTGATCTGGCCCTTGAGCATAAAGTCGGCCCCGTATTCCTGGCCCATGCTTTTGGCGGTTTTGACCGAGGAATTCTTGGCCTGATCCATGCGCTCTTCGCGGACTTCGTCCCGCTGGTCCTTGGAGGCGACGAATTTGACCTGGCCGGAATTGGTCAGTTCCCGCTCCAAATCCTTCACGAACGTCTCGGTGTTGATGTGTTCGTGGCTTTTGTTCAGCACGGTGCCCACGATCACGCGGGGTTTGACGCCTTTGGCCCCGGAAAATTCGCCCAACCAGGGTCGGGACAGGGAATCCTTCACCATTTCTTCGGCGGTCATGCGGGAGTCCGTGTCGTTCCAGTCGCCGGAGAGGTCGATGGTCTGGTCCACCTCGGTGCGTTGGACCTTGGGGGCGGTGGCGCAGCCGATCCCGAAGACCAGGGCGGCGGACAAAACGAGGGAAGCGCGAACGTCGTTCATGAGTTCCTCCTAAAAGGGATAGGCAAAGTCTAGTTCATGAAGTCCCGGGGCGCAAGGTCCGGTGCGCCTTGCGCGGTTCGTCCAAAAATAAAAGGATGGCCGGGAGAAACCAAGGAGCCAGGAGGAAATTCAATGGTCAACGGGGATTTGCAAAAAGCGGAGGGGAACGCTCCCGGGCGCTTCTACACGACCACGGCCTGCATCGCCTGTGGTTCCTGCGAAGTTCTGGCCCCCGGCCTTTTTCGGGGACTTCCCTCCGGGCAGTACGTGGTGGTCCGGCAACCCCGGGACGAAAAGGAGCTGGCCGCCGCCCGGGAGGCCTACCAAATCACCTTCGAGCCCAACGGGCCGGGCCCGTGCATCGTCGACACGTTCGACCCCGAAAACACCCCGGCGGAACTTCGGGGGCGTTAAGGCGCCGTCGTTGAATTCCTCCGTTAAAAATCCCATGATGGTCCCGTGAGCGCCCTTCCGAAAGCCTATTCCACCCTGACCGACCGCCGCGACATCGACGGTTTGATGGACGCCCTCCGCCGGGCCCCGGCGGCCCACCGGAGGGCCTTGATCGAGGCCGTTTTCTCGATCTATCAAGACATCGCCATGGCCCTGGCGGAGGGAAAATTGAAATGGCCCCGGGCCGACCTTCTGTTCGATCGGGTGGCTCGGACCCTGGATCGGTGGTGGGATCCATTGGATTTTGAAATCCGCTGGGACATTCGCCTTATGACGTTGGGAATGTTTCCCCAGGCTCCCCGGCTCCTTCGTCGAAAACGGGCCGCGGTTCTTCGATCCTTGGCGGATCGTTGGTTCGCCCGCCGTCCCCGCGACCCCGCGGTTCTTCGGAACAGGGCCGAAGCCCTTTGGCAGCAATACCGGGTGGACCGGAACAAGGCGTCGCTTCGCCGCCTCCTGGATTTCCACCGGAAAACCACGGCGGCCCGGGGCCCCGACGCCTTTTGGACCCAATGGCTCTCCCACCTGAGCCGGGCCGCCCGGGGGATGCCCGCCGCCCATCGGCCGATCCTGAAAATGGGCGAAAATGATTTCTGTCGGTCGGCCGGGGGGGAATGGTCCGCGGGCCGGTTGAACCCCTTCATCCTGGCCGAGGCGTTCCACGAATTGGCCCATGGGGCCGATGTTCCCGCCGGCTGGCGGAAGGAACGCCGGTTTTGGTTGGATCGGTGTCTGTCCCTTTGGCCCACGGACGCCGAAACGCCCCAAACCCTGGATCGACGGGGGGACGTGTTTCGACGGGCGTACGAGCATTACAAGGATGTCCGGTATTTGATCGGCGCCCTGGGGTGTTACCAAAAACAGTGGGAAAAATCTCCCGAGGGGGCCCTCTATTCTTTGATCCGGACCAAAACCGCTTTGGCCGAAGGGGTCCGACCCGTCAGTGAAAATCAATACCGCCGGATGATTTTGGAGCAATGGCCCGCCGTTGAAAAAACGGCCCGGCGGCCGGCCTCGGCCTCCCTCCCCTTGAATCTCCGGCCGGCGGCGTCTTTTTCCAAGTGGAATTCGGCCGCCGAATTTCTGGAAAAAAATCGGGAGGTCCTTCTGGCCGAGGACCCGACGACCCCCTGGGATCGGCGCCGCTACGAAATGAGCTTGGCGGCCGAAAAAGCGGGCGAAGGGTACTACGGCACGCCCTATCGGAATTTGGTGGACGCCGCCGCCCGGTTGGGCCGGTGGGCCGAGGCCGAGGCCTGGATGATCCGCTTTTTCCTTCGACACACGATCGTGGTGGACGGCGATTTCCGGGCCTTTGCCCGGGCGCCCTGGGCCCGGAAGCGATCGCCCCTGGCCCAAACGCTTCGTTCGATTCTGGATTATTACGAAAATTTCCCTTCGTCCTATTACGATGGGGGAATGCCGGTGGACCGGCTTCGTCGCCTGCCCCTTCCCCGGCTTCGGCGCGTCCTTCGGGACGCGCTGGACAAAGCCCGCGCCCTCCACCACCGTCCACGTCCTTAGTCGTCGTCCCCGCCGATCTCCCCCGAAAAAGACCACTTTATGATGGGGATCATGGATGCCCGCCATGAATAAAAGTAGTGTGAGGCTGTTCCATCGGAACACCGGCGAAAGGTCTCCCGGTCCCCGGCGCGGGGTTTGGCTCGGATGGAGAAATGGTTTCGCGATTCGGCGGGCAGGCATCGAAATTCGAAAAACTCCAGGAGATCCCCCATGGCGCGACTTCGTTGGGACGACAAATACCTCACCGGCTACCCGGACGTG
>DAOQNO010000059.1:0-7305 GCA_035332125.1 Elusimicrobiota bacterium
GGCCACATCGTTCCCCAGCCCCGCCCCGAGAACCAGAGCCCGCTTGGGCACCGTCCGGAGGGCCGCCAGAGGCCGGTGGAATCCTTCCCGAGCGCGGGCAACCGCGGGGGCTTCCTTCCCGGTCCCGGCCGGTGGGCCCATCGGGATCGCCGCCTGGTGCAGGGAATGGTTCGCCGTCAGGAGCAGGCCCCGCCCCACGGGCAGGGGGGCCGTGTCGATCCGGTAATAGGGACTGTGGATCGCCCCCCGGCCGGAGAAAGCCGCCATCGCCCCCAGGAGGACGGCCAGCCCGGCGTGCACCGCCCGGGGTCGTCCTTTTCCGATGAAAGGCAACCCCGCCAGACCCGCCGACAAGAGGGCGGTCCAGGGCGGCAAGGCCCAGCGGTTGACCGCCATGGAAAAAAGGACCCCCAGCAGGCCGCCCCCCAGATAGGCCCCATAGGCCGGAAGCGACGGTCCCGCAAAACCCTCCCTTAAAATTTTTCCCCAGGGGAAAGCGGTCCAGGCCGCCAGAAGAAAAAAGGCCAGGCCCAGGGACACGGCGACTCCAACGGCGATGCCGCCGGACATTCCGGCCGTGCCCCGGGCCCAGAAATGCTCGACGCCTTCGGCCGGCGCCAGAGGAATCCTCCCCGCTGCCAGGGCGGCCGCGGCCAGGAAGATTGAGGGCCCCAGCGGCGCCCGAGCCCGCCGCGTCGCCGGGCGCCAGCATCCGGCGCCCAGACCAAAAAGGAATCCCAGATACATCAGGTGCGGGTGGTAGGCCAGCAGAGGGACTTCAAACCCCACCCAACGAAGAAGAGCGAACTGAAGAAACCACAGAAGCCCGGAAAGACCGAACAACTGGGAAAGGGCCATCGAAGGAGCCGCGCCCCGCCCGCCCGTTTCCCTATTCATCGCCCCTCCTTTCGGGGTCCGCCAATCGCCGAACGGCTTTCAATCATGCCACCTGTTTCAAGGGAAAACAACCGGTTATCCCCCGACACTTTTTTCGCGCCGTGTCGTCCAACCAAGTGAACGACAACGCCGCGTGTTGATGCGCGATCGATTCAAAAGGAGAGTCCCATGAAAAAATCGTTGATCCTCGCCGTCAGCGCGGCCCTGGCCGCCGCCCCCCTGCTCCTCAAGGCCGAACCCAGGGAACGCCGTTCCGAGGCCCAGGACTTTCGCGCCCAGCGCCGGGCCGAAACCCAGGCCCATTACGAACAGCAACGGTCCGAGAACCGGGCCTTTCAGGAAAGCCTAAAAGACAAAACCCCCGAGGAGAAACAGGCCGCGGTTCAAGCCCACCGGGAAACCCAGCACCGGGAAAACACGGCCTTCGCCGCGGAACAAACGGAAAAACGCCGGGTCTTTCTGACCCAAAGCCTGGCCGCCAACACCCAACTGACCGACGCCCAGAAGGCCGACCTCATCGCCTTTCACGAAAACCAGTGGAAGGAGAACGAGGCCACCCGGGAAACCCGCTACCAGGAAAGCGTGGCCTTCTTTCAAAAAATAGCGGCCGACAATTCCCTGACCCAGGAACAGAAAAAAGCCGCCATCAAAGCCCACCGGGACGAGGCCAAAGCCGCCGCCCGGGCCCACTTGGAACAGCAAAAGGCGGAAAACAAAGCCAAAAGGGACAGCCTTAAACAGCCCTAAAAAGAACCGCCGCCGGGGCCCGCCGTCGAAAGACGGTGGGCCCTTTTATTCCTCCGGGGATTCGTTCAACGCCCGGAGAAAGGCCTCGCCATAGCGGGCCTCTTTGGCCGGACCGATGCCGGGCACGGTTCGAAATTCTTCAAGCGTTCGGGGCCGGCGCTCGACCAATCGCAAAAGGACGGCGTCGCTGAAAACGATGTAGGCGGGAACGCCCTGGGCGTCGGCCAGGAACCGTCGAAGGGTTTTGAGCCGCAAAAACAGGGGGTCGTCCAAACTCCCCACGTCGATGCCGCGCCCACGGGCCAGTAAACGCCGCTCGGTGGTTCCCGAGCGCCGGACGTCTTCCGGCGACAGATCGTCCAGGGTTGTTTTCAAGCAGACATCGCAGGAGTGTCCACAGTCCCCCAATTCCTCTTCAAAAACCGCCGACAGGCCCCGGTGGCGGCACACGGGACGGTCGGCCCAACGAAACATTTCAACGGTTTTTTGTTTCGCGGCGACGGTCAGGGCGGCGTCCATTCCCGAGGAGGCAAAACGTTCGTACGCCATCACGTCCGCCCAGGAATAAAACAGCACACAGTCGGCGGGCAACCCGTCCCTCCCCGCCCGGCCGATTTCCTGGGAATAATTTTCGAGACTTTTCGGCATGTCGCGGTGGACCACGTAACGCACGTTGGATTTGTCGATGCCCATGCCAAAGGCCACGGTGGCCACGACGACGTCGATTTCGTCCCGGGCGAAGGCGTTTTGATTGCGCCGCCGTTCCTCGTCGGAAAGTCCGGCGTGGTACGGCGCCGCCCGCACCCCGTGGGCATTCAGGAACGCCGCCGTGGATTCCACCGTTTTGCGGCTCAAACAATAAACGATGCCGCACTGGCCGGGGCGCGCCCGCACAAATCGTAGAAGGTCTTTTTTCGTGTCCCGGCCCGCGCCTTTTTTCTGGCAGGTGAGCCGGAGGTTCGACCGGAAGAAAGATCCTTTGAAACCTTCGGGTTTCACCATGCTCAATTGTTGAAGGATGTCCCGGGCCACGGCCCGGGTGGCCGTGGCGGTGAGCGCCAGGACCGGGACGTTGCCCAGGAGGGCCTTCAACCCCCGAAGGTTTCGGTAGGACGGGCGGAATTCGTGCCCCCAATGGCTGATGCAGTGGGCTTCGTCCACCACCAGCAGACGGATGGGACATTCCGCCAAGAACCGACGAGCCGCCTCTTCCAACGCCTCCGGCGCCAGGTAAACCAATTCGTATTCTCCCCGGCGAAGGCCCTCCATTCGCTCGCGACGTTCCTCCGCATCGAGCGTGGAATTGATGACCGCCGCCCGGAACCCCGACTGGATCAAAGCGTCGACCTGATCCTTCATGAGCGAGATCAAAGGCGAGATGACCAGGACCGTGCCGCCCAGGAGTTTGGCGGGAATTTGAAAGGTCAGTGATTTTCCCCCGCCGGTGGGCAGAACGCCGATGCAGTCCCGCCCGGCGAGAACGGCGTTGATGATTTTTTCCTGCCCCGGGCGGAAGGTCTCGAAACCGAAGGTGCCGCGCAACACGTCCAAGGCCGTGGACGGCCGGGCGTCCGAAGCGTTCATGGAGGGCGAACCGGGAAGGGGGTCCATGGAATTCCTAAAAGGACAACTGAACGCCGACCGACGGGAAGAAAGGCAGTTGGGTGACCTTCTCCCGGCCGGAATAGTCGTCGGAATAGGAATAACCGGCCACGTTCTTGTGGTTGAGCACGTTGATCAAATCGAGATAGAAATTCCCTGTCCCGCCTTTCATTTTAAAATCCCGGCTGAACCGCAAATCGATTCGATGGTAGTCCGGTAGGCGGACGGAGCCCGTGGGGCCGTAGACGGGCCGCACCCGGCCCGTCCCGTCGATGAACGTGCCGGTGATCGGCGTGTCCGGCGCTCCGCTGTGGTACTGGGCCCGGAGGCCGACGGAATAAAATTGATCCACCCGACGGGTGGCCACGAGATTCAGGACCCAGGGTTGGTCCTGACTGAAATTGACTTTCTGCCCCGTCCGTTCGTTGAGCCGCGTGGAATGGGATTGGGAAACGGCAAACCAACCGGCCCATCGCGCCGTGCGCTCCTTTTTCACCAAGAACTCCACCCCCCGGGCCAGTCCCCGGGCGCCGTTCACGAAATTCAGGACCGGATCCTCCACCGGCAGATTCCACAGGCGTTTTCGGTAGAGTTCCAGGTTCACGGACCACCCGTCCGTCATTTTTTGTTGAAGTCCCGCCACCACGTGTTCGGCCCTTAAGGCCGTCAGGTCCGGGTTGCCGAAAATTTTTGTGGTCTGGTGTCCCTCCGGAAATTGGTGGTAGCGCCCCCACGCCGAGGAAAACGTCGTGTTCTCCAAAAAACGCCATTCCCCCGCGGCCCAGGGTTCCCCGTAATTTTCCTTTAAATAGCCGTTTCGGCCCCACCGCCCGCCGGCCGACAGCGTCACGTCCGGGCCGGGGGACCAGCGGTCCTTCAGGTACCCCAGGGTTTCATTGATGTAAAGGGTGCCGAACTCGCTGCGCGGGGGCGCGCTGGTGAAATCCGGCGGGGGGTCGAATTCCGATGGAAAATCGACTTTCACGTCCACGTTGAGGAGCACGGGGACGTAGATGTGGTGAACGCCCAGGGACAGGGTGTTTCCGGCCGGAAGCCGCCAGGCCACGTCGTCGCGCACGTCCCACCATCGGTTGTTGATGCGGACCACCCCCAATCCGCCCACGCGATTGTCCAGGACGGTCTGGGTGTGGGAGAGCGCCACCGCGTTCGTCACCGACGGCCCGGTCCAGGTCCAGGCGAGTCCCTCCTGGTGGTAATCCTGGGTTTGGGCAAAGCGCCCGGCCAAAGCCGGGTCTCGCTTGGCGATGTCGGACTCGCTTTTAATGTCCAGGGCCACTTTGTCCCAGGCGCCGTTGGTTTGGAAAACCAGCCGGTGTCCGGCGGCGTTTTGCCAAACCCATTTGCCCTGGTAATCGTAAAATTCCGGGAATTGCACGACGTCGATGTCGCTGGTGCCCGGGAATTTGGAAAGCAGGAAGTCCAGGTAACTCCGCCGGGCGGCGGCGTACACGGCCTGACGAGATCCCAGGGGGCCCTCCACCAACACGTCGGACTCAAAGGCGCTTAAATTAAGCTTGGTCCCCCAGCGATCCCGACGGGGGTCCCGCAGGCGCACGTCGATCACGGCCCCCAGGGCGCTGTTGTATTCGGGCCCGAAGGCCGACGGGTAGATGGAAAAGGAATCCACGAGGTCGCCGTTCAACACGCTGAGCAGATCGCCGGTGTGAAACAAATACCCCACCGTCTGGAAATCGATGTAATACGAATTATCGACGGGCGCCGTGCCGCGCACCGCGGGATCGCTGGACCCGTCGGACCCGACGGCCACGCCGGGCAGGGATTGGAGCACTTTCAACGGATCGCCCTGGGTTCCGGGAACCAATCGGAGGTCCTCTTTCGTCACCTCGCGTTTCGTCACGGGATCTTTGTCCCGCTCGGCACGGATCACCACCGGCGGAAGAACGATGATGTCGTCCGCCGCGCCCCACCCCCGGTGGGAGGTCGCCAAAATCAACCCGATCAAAACGATTCGATAATTCATAGGGAGGGGCCGCCATCGCCCGCAGGACTCATTATTTGATTTTCCCGGGATCGCTTGGAAGGGCCGCGGGCGGCCGACTCGCCCGGACCGTTTTCGTCGGCCGGTTTCCCCCTTGCCGGGGAGCCGTCCGGGGGTTATATAAAGCTGCAACGGTTTGACCCAAACGGAGGTCGGGACGGGCATCGGCCCCGGAGGACCCTCCGGCGAAGAAAGACGCTTCGGCGACGGGTTGATCCAGGAGGAAACGCATGACGCGGCACCATCGACGATGGCAACAAGGGGTCTTGGCCGGGGCAACGGTGTGCACGGTTTTTTGTTCCGCTCTCGGGGCGGGGCAGGATCTGGCGAATTTGGATTTGGAAGACCTCTTAAAGACGGACATCACGATCACCTCCGTTTCGAACAAAGAAGAAAGCCTCGGACGGGCCGCGGCCGCCGTGACCGTTTTGACGGCCGAAGAAATCCGCCACGCCGGCGTTCGGAACATTCCCGACGCCCTCCGTCTGGTGCCGGGCTTGTACGTCGCGCAAATCGACGGCGGCGGCTGGGCGGTGAGCGCCCGCGGGATCGCCGACCGCTACAACAACAAAATGTTGGTGTTGCGGGACGGACGAAGCGTGTACAGTCCCCTTTTTGCCGGCGTCTACTGGGACCTCCAAGACACGGTCCTGGAGGACATCGAACGGATCGAAGTGATCAAGGGCCCCGGGGGAACCATTTGGGGCGCCAACGCCGTCAACGGCGTCATCAACATCGTGACGAAAAAGGCCGGCGATACGCCGGGGATTCTGATCACCGCCGGCGGCGGCAGCTTTGAAAAAGCCCACGGCGGCCTGCGGTGGGGGACCCGGGCGGGCCCGGGCGCCTTGCGCGTTTTCGGCCAAGGCGAGGCGTTCGCTCCGACGGTCGACAACGACGGGGAGCGGCGCGACGACGCGCGGCGCGCCTACCGAGGCGGCTTTCGTTATGACCAGGGAAGCGGCGACGACCGGCTCATGGTCCAGGGCGAAGGGTTCAACCAGCCGGCCCATACTTTTTATCGATTCCCCGCCGCCGTGGCGGGCGGTTACACGATCGAACCCGACCATTTTAATTCGCGGGGCGGCCACGCGTTGATTGAAGCGCACAAATCCTTGGCGGAACGGAACCGGCTGGGCGCGCGCCTTTATTACGATCGGGCGGAAAGGACCCAGTCTTTCCTCGGGTCGGCGTTTGACACGGTCGATGTCCAGGCCCAACACGACGTAGAAACGGATCGCAACGCCCTCCTGTGGGGCGCCGGGTTCCGTTGGTGGCGGGAACGCAACACCACGTCCGTGGTGGCCAACCTCGGCGATCCCGCCCACACGCACCGGACCTACAACGCCTTCCTGCAGGACGAGTTGAAGATCGTGCCGGAGCGCTTTTCGATCACCGCGGGCTCGAAATTCGAATGGAACGATTTTACGGGCACCGAAATCCAGCCGCGCGTGAACACGGTGGTGAGTCTGAACGACCGACACGCCCTGTGGGGCGCCGTGTCCCGGGCGGTGCGGACCCCTTCCCAGGTGGAGACCACCGGCAATTTCCGCTACCTGGTGGCCAATCCCTCCCCGCTCATCTACGGGGTGATTCATGGGAACACGGACCTCCGGTCGGAAACGCTGATGGCCTACGAAGGGGGCTACCGCGGTCGGCCGACCGCCCGCACGTCCTTGGACGTCTCCGCCTATTACAACCACTACGAGCGACTGATCAACATCGACCGGACCGTCGCCGTCACCCCCCCGCCGATGGAAAAACCGCTGCCTTTCCGAAACGGCAAACCCGGCTACGTCTTCGGGGGCGAAATTTCCGGTCGGTGGAACCCGACCCGGATCTGGACGCTCTCCTCCGCTTATTCTTATTACCAAGAACACCTCAGCACGGACGATCGATTTGAGGCGTCTTATCCGAAGCACATGGTCCGGGCCCAGTCTTATTGGGAAATGACCCCGACCCTGGGAATGACCGACACGGCTTTTTACTATTCCACGATCCACATCAATCACGCCGACCGGAAATTCCACGTGGACCCG
>DAOQNO010000060.1:0-7287 GCA_035332125.1 Elusimicrobiota bacterium
CGTCGACTTAACCATCAGTTCCGGCGCGTTGGGCGGAAGCACCCCGAACCACATCCGGCTTTCCGGGCTGAACGACAGCTGGAGCATGACCATCGCCTCGGGCGTTCCATCGGGGGACTTGACCGTCAGCGTTCGGGATTTCAACGACGCCCTGACGGCGACGGGCGCTCCCACGGCGTTGATTTTTTCGGGATTCGATTCGGGGGGGAGCTTTTCCCCGGAATTGTCCACCGACGCCTTTGCCACCCTCTTTACGACCGCCACACTGCCCGGCGGCCAGCCCTTTTCCGGAAAATTCAAATTTCGGTATCCGGGCCAGGGGAACGTCCTGCTCCAGGCCGAAGCGGTCAATTTTCCGACCGCCGGCGAGTCCCGTTACGCCTTTTTCTCCTTCAACGTCCTTCCCGGCGGAGCCGCCTTTGCCAATTTGAACGCGCGAACCGTGTCCGATCCGGCGACCACCACCGGAACGACCACCTCCATCACCCCGGATCGCGACGGGGTGGACGACGCGGCCGTTCTGTCGTGCGATCCGCCCGACCCGAATGTTTATTGGGAGTGCGATCTGTCCACGGAACCCACCTTTACGACGGGCATCCTGGAACGGTTTTTCGGAAACGGGCCCGGGGAGGTGACTTGGTACGGTTCGGCGTTTGACGGGCGTACCGTGCCGAACGGAACCTATTTCGCCCGATTCCAAACCGAAGGGGCGGGTTTGGTTTCCTCCACCTTGACCGTCTCGGTCAACACGGCTTTTGTGCGCGGCACCGTGACGGACCCGGTCTTCAGTCCCGTGGCCGACGCGAACGTTCAAATCAACGGTCCCGGCGGCGGCGGGTTTGCCCGGACCGCGAACGACGGGTCCTTTTTCGTGGGGGGATTGACCGCGGGGCAGACGTACACCCTGGACGTGTCCCGGCCGGGGTTCGCCCCCCAAAGTTTCGCCGTGGTGGCCAGTTCCGATGTGGGCAACGTGGTTCTGGGTCCGGGCGCCACCCTCCGCGTCAAGGCCACGGTGGATACCGCGCCGCCTTTTGATTTGTATGGGAATATCTTTGTCCACGACGCCTCTTATTCAAGCGTCGCGGGCGGCCCCTTGCATTTGGCCCCGGGGAACACCGTTTCGGACAACGGGTTGCCCGCCGCGGATCCCAATTTCAGCAATTTCACTTCCATGGCCGTTAAGCCGGGCGTGGTCTACACCGTCGAAATCAATCTTCCCCAATACGGCCATTTCACGATTCCCGGGCAGTCCACCGGACCGGGGCAAACCGTGGACGTCGTGCAGGCCATGTTTCGCAAAGCCAACGTGGCCGGGGCGCTCAATTTCCCCGCGGCGCTTTCCAGCCCCTTCGGCGGAGAATGGATTTCGGTCGACGCGGTGCCCACCGCGCCGGTCGGGGCGCCCCCCGCGGCCTGGGGCGGGGCGTTCGTGCCGAACGGAGCGTCCTCGGCCACCTTTCAAATGTTCGGGGTGAGCGCGGGCACCTACACCCTTCGGGCCTTTGCCCGGGGGTTCATCCAAAATTCAACGACCCCGGTGGTGGTCGGGAACACCGACCTTTCCGGGGTCGATTTCCCTCCGTTCAGCACGGGCGGAACGGCCACCGGCACGATCACCATCAACGGGGACACGTCGGGTCTGGCGGGGGGGAACTTCGGCGGCGCCGCCTGCGGCGCGGGACAGGTTCCCCTGCCGGTCCACGCTTTCGACCCGGGAAGTTTTGTCAGCGCCTTCACCCAGGTGTGCGTTTCGACCGGTCCGGGTCCCGTCACCTCCGCCCTCTATCAAATGAACGGTTTGCCGGACGGCACCTACGAACTGTCCGCCTTTCTTCCGGGGTTCCAAATCAACCCGCCCGGACCCAAGTTCGTGACGGTCTCCGGGGGGGTCGGGAACACGGATTTGACCTTTGACGCCTTCACCGGACGTCTCGACATTGTCGCAGCCCTTCCTCCGGGGGACCTCGCCGGCGCCGTCGCGTACCGGCTCGAGCGGGACGGGCCGGACCGGGACGAACGATCGGGGAATTTGGCCGGCCCGGTGGGCGGCCCGGCCACGGGATCGGAACTCGCTCTCGGCACGGGTCTCTACACCCTCACGCTTCTCAATGGGAACCCGGGCCGGGGGCTCATCCGCCGGATCGGCGTCTCCGTCAAAAACGGGTCCACGACCACGGCGACCGTCGACATGGCGATACCGACCTACGCGGTGGGTGGGGCCGTGTCGCTCCAAGGGAACCTCATTTTGCCGAGCACCTGGAGCGTGACGGTCAGCTCCATGGCCGGACTCACCGCCGCCGCGGTGGCTCCCACCGTGCAGGTTTTCGCTTTCCCCTTGCCCAATCATTTTGACGATCGGACGAAACCTCTCCGTGAAATCCCGGTCACTCCCTGGGCCGCCTCCGGCACCTTCGCCCTCAACGGCTTGACGCCCGGCGGTTATCTTTTCCGAATCAAGGAAGACCTCAACCCGCCGTCGCCCCCGGCCAATTGCAACGGTTGCTCGGCGCCGCCCGGCCTGCCGGAAATGGCCAGTTCGGACCGCGTGGTGTTTCTCACCACGGCGCCGGTGACGGGCGCCGATTTGACCCTGTCCAACGGGGCCAAATTGACCGGGACCTTGCGCCGACCGGTCGGCGACGATTCCACGGACCCGCGGCATTTTGTGCTCCGTTTGCGCCGGACCGACAACCTCACGGTTTACGAAACCGAGACCGACACGAACGGGACCGGCGCGGCGTCCTACACCATCCCCCACCTGGCGGCCGGGATTTATATTTTGGAGGTGTACGAAAAACCCCCGCCGGTCAAATACGGCGCTCCCGCGCAAACGGTGGAAATCGCCAACGGCGACGCGGCCCTGGACGTCGAATTGGTGGCGGCGGCCACGCTGGTGGGGCGTCTTCGCGACGCCGACACGGGGACGCTTATCACGCCCGCCAACGCCGGGCGGTTCTTGCCCGATCGCTTTGAAGTGTTCGCGGAAGCGAAACCGTTTGTTCCGGGCGGGTACGCCAACGCCGAACGAAACGAAAACGGACCCGGTCCCCGGCTTGATCCCAACACCGGGCAATTCACCATCGCCCGCCTGATTCCGGACGCGTCGTACGACGTGACGTTCCGCGGGTTTTCGGAATTCGGCCGGGAATCCCAAGCCAAAGGACTTCGAACCTACGCGCCCGTGGTCCTGGGCGGGGTCCGCGTGGCCCCCGGGGAAATCGTCGATCTGGGAACCGTGGACTTGAGCCAGGGGGGAACCCTGGCGGGGACGGTGACCGACACCGACGGGGCGCCGCTGGCCAACATCCGGCTCACCGCCGTTCCGGCCCTCACGAACGGCGAAGACCGCCACAATTTTGAAATCGAAACGTTCACGGACGAACAAGGGCACTACGAATTTCACGGCGTGGACCGGAACCAACGGTACTACGATGTGATCGCGTCCCCCCGTTTCCGTTCCGGGGACGTCTTTGGCCAGTTGGCCGGAACCAAATACGCCGAAGAACGGGTTCGAATGATCGACGTGAACAACCCCCTCAAAATCACGGGCATCGATTTCGCCTTGACCGCCGCCAGCGGGGCCTTGATCGGAACCATTCGAACCGTGGACGGCGGGACGCTTGTTCCCGCCTTTGAAAACGGGAACAACCAGGCCGGGGTTCGCGGCGCGAACATCGTCCTGCACTTCGACGGGGCGGTTCTGGACGACAACCCCCTGGGGGAAATCCAGGAAACGACCTCGCCGGACGGCACCTTCCGCATCGATGGGTTGAAGCCCGGCGCCTACACCTTCCGGGGCATCGCGTCGGGTTACAGCACGGCCTTGAAGAAAATCGTGGTCGCCAAAACCGGCACGACCAACGCGGGGACCGTCACCCTGGGCCGGGGCGCCACGGTGTCCGGGGCCATCGCCAAACCGGACGGTTCCGCCCCCAGCCTCTCCGAACTGCAAATGCTGGTGGGCGTGGACCGCAACTTCGAGGATTTTGTGTTCGGCACCATGGAGGCCAATTCCGACACCCAATTGGTCACGGGCTACTCCCTGTCCGGATTCCAACCGGGCAAAAACTATTCGCTGATTTTTGTTTCCAAAAAAGGCGAGGTGGGGGAAGCCGCGACCGACGTCGTTTTTTCAACCACCACCGAAAGCAAAGTCATCGACGTGGTCTTCCGGCCGGCGGGGCCCAAGGTGTTCGTCAACCAGGAACGGGCGGGCAACCAGTATACCCTGCGCTTCTTCACCAGCCAGCCCCTTCGCAACTTGACCGACGCGGACAACGACACCAATCAAATCGTCACGATTTCCAGCGGGGCGGGCACCATCGCCAGCGTGGATTTAAGTTCCTCGCGGGACTTCTTGACGGTGGTTTACGACGCCGCGCCCATCGAAACCTCCTTTGTCCTCCACTTGAATTTCCACACGACGATTGTCGACCCGGACGATCCGGCGGGCGACACCTTTCTGTTCGACCAAGACTTTGAGTTTTTTGCCGGCATCGGCCGGCGTCGGTCCGCCTCGATTCCCAACGTGACGGGCGGCGACTGTTCCCTGGAGGGCGTCGCCACGGGCGCGTCGTTCCCCTCCGGGACCTTCGCCGTGGATCGATCCTCCTCCGTGGAGGTCGGTTTGCAAAGCGCGGTGAGCCTCGATCAATTGCCCGCGGGCGCTCCGCCCCTGTCGGGCCGGGCGGCCCGCGCCGCCCGCTTCTCGGCCGAGACGGCGGAGCGCCTGGGACCCGCGGCCTATCCCGTGGCCGGCCTCTACCGGGCGGTCCGCCTGGCCCCCACGGTGTCCCCTTTCAGCGCCTTTTACGACATTTTCCTGCCGGCCGGCGTCAGCCACGTTCTAAAAAACGAGGCCCTGTTGACGCTGAAATACGACGACTCCATCACCGACCCGTCGGCGCTTAACGTGTATTATTTCGACCCCAACAACAACGTTTTCCTGTTGGAAAAGAGCCAGCGGACCGTGGACACCGTCAACAAAACCATCACCGTCGGGGTCCGGCACCTGTCCACCTTCGTGGTCCTGCGGGGTCAGGCGCCCGTGGTGGGGACCAACAATTATTCGGGTCAAAAACTGTTCGTCCACAACGTCCCGAATCCTTTTAATTTGGAATCCAAAACGGTCACGTTGAACCACACGACGCCCGCCCAGGACCAGGTCACCGAAGGCACGGTGATCGCCTACGGGTTGCCGGCGGGAACGGCCGGCTCCGTGAAGATCGAGATTTACGATGTGGCCGGGGGGTTGGTGCGGACCCTCGTTCAGTCCGCCCCCAGCGGCGGAACGTACTATTACACCGATTGGGACGGCAAAAACGACGCCGGCGACAAAGTGGCCTCCGGGGTCTACATCGGCCGGATGACGGTGAACGGCGGGGACGAAGCCTTCTTCAAGATGGCGGTGGTCAAATGATTCGGCGAACGCGGCTTTTGGCGATGGCGACGGGGGGCCTTTTGGCGTCGGCGGGGTTCGTCCACGCGGCGGGCAAGGCGGGGGCGGTCGGCGCCGCTTTCTTGAAGATCGCTCCCGGCGCCCGGGCCGCGGCCCTGGGCGAAGCCTTCACCGCCGTGGCCGACGACGCGTCGACCTTGATTTGGAATCCCGCGGGCTTGGCCCGCCTTCGCCGCCCCGAAATCGCGGCCACCCACAGCCAATGGCTTCAAGAGGCCGACCACGATTTTATGGCGGCGGCCCTTCCCGTTTCCGCGGGAACCCTCGGGCTCGGGGTCACCTCCTTCTCGGTCCCGAACATCCCCAAACGGGCCTCGGACAGCGACGCGCCGGACGGCGTGTTCGACGCCCGGGACGCCGCTTACAACGTGGGATGGGGGCAATCCGTGGGCGACGATTGGGCCGTGGGCCTCACGGCGTCCTACCTTCGGCAAACCATCGACGGGCGTTCGGCCGCCGGCGCGGCGGCCACCCTGGGCGCGCTTTGGCGCACGCCCTGGCGCGCCCTCACGGCCGGCCTCGCTTTGCGAAACCTGGGCGGGGAGATAAAATTCGATCGGGAAGGCGACCCGCTGCCCACGACGGCGGCTTTGGGCGCGGCGCTTCGGTCCCCCAACGGCCGATTCACTTTTTCCACGGATCTGCGGCTTCCTTCCAAGGGCGACCTCTCCGAATCCGCCGGCGTGGAATACACCCACCCTCTGTTCAACGACGGTCGGGGACGTTTGCGGGCGGGCTACAACTCGGCGGCGGCCGACGCCGACGGCGCTTCCGGCCTCTCGCTCGGTTTGGGTTTGGATTTCAGCCGGTGGGCCTTCGACGTGACTTGGGCGCCCTACGGGGCGCTGGGCGACTCCTTCCGCTACGGGTTCCGGGTCTCTTTCTAAAAAACACCGTTGATTTTTACCCGACGATCATTTATCCTGATCATCAACTCCATGATCGACCCGCGCCCGGCGTTTTCTTCTCCCCGCTCATGAAATCGCGACGACTTCCCTCCGCCTTGGGACGCCGCCCGCTCGTGGTGGCTTCCATCGGGGACGCCGCCCATCTCGCGGTCGACGCCCGCCGCGCCGCCAAGGACGGGGCCGACGTCGTCGAGATTCGCGCCGATCTTTTCCCCAAAAGCGTTCTCAAACCCGAGCCGCTCCGCCGACTGATTAAATCCGTCCGGGAAGCCGCGCACCGGCCCCTTCTTTTGACCTTGCGAATCGGGGAGGAAGGGGGCGGGCTGTCGCCCCATTTCCGGGAACAGGACCGGTTGGCGCTTTTCCGCGCGGCGCTTTCGGACGTTCAGGGGGTCGACATCGAGTTGTCGGCCAATGAAATCAATCGTCACGTGGAATTTGAGGCCCACAAGCGGGGCCGTTTCGTCGTTGTGAGCGCCCACGATTTCGGAAAAACCCCGTCCAACACGGTGTTGTCGGGGTTGGCCCGGAAGGCGAAACGACTGGGGGCCGATGTCTTGAAGGTGGCGGCCCGCCCCCGCCGGCGGATCGACGTGGAACGGTTGATGGATTTTTGCGCGAAGTCGGGCTTCCGTCGGCGGGTGTTCATCGCCATGGGCCCCTTGGGCGAAGCCACCCGGCGGGACGGTTTTCGGTGGGGGTCCTGCCTGACCTACGGGTTTGTCCGTCGACGATTGGCGCCGGGGCAACTGCCCGTCAAGGCGCTGGCGGAGGCGTCCCGGGCTCTTTTACGAAAAGCAGCACCGTCCCGCCCAGAATAAAAAACACCAGCAGCGAGAGCACCCCCCGCCGCACGCCGCCCGCCTGGGCGGCCAGACCAAACACCAAAGGCCCCAAAACGGCCGTCAATTTTCCCAC
>DAOQNO010000061.1:0-7280 GCA_035332125.1 Elusimicrobiota bacterium
CCCCAGGACAACCCGACGAGGACGTGGAGCACCAAGGACAGGGCTTGCCAGGCCACGACCCATCCGGGGGACGATCGACGGGCCCATTGAACGATTTCCGCGTCCGCCGCCGAGGAAAGCGGGGCGCCCCGCCCCAGGAGCCCCGCGACCCAGAACGCGGCGAAAAGGAGCGCCCCCGTTTTGGCTTCCAGGGAGCCCACGGATTCCCGGGTGGAGTCCACCACGTCCCGGCCGCTCGAGCGGAGCCAGCGCCGGACGAGAATCCATTGGCGTTGAAGCCGGTTCGGGTGGACCGTCACGGGGCGGCCACCGGCGCCGACGAGATCGATGGCGGCTCGACCGATGTTCCGACCGGCGCGGCGGGCGCGGCCGGGATCGGAAGAGGGGTTCCGACGGCGGAGACCGTCGAGGGAACCACGGCCGACGGCGCGGAAACGGGCGCGGCGGGCGTCCGCGGGGGAACGGAAACGGGAGCCGTTGAACCGGAAACGGTCCCCGGAGAGGTCGAGGGACCGGCGACGGCCCGCGGCGGGAGCGGAACGGGAACGGTGGAACCGGCAATCGCTCCCGGCGAAGTTGTCGGGGCGGCGACGGCCCGGGGCGGCCCGCTTTCGACGGGCGAGACCGATGGTCGCTCGAAGGTCGAAACGGCGGGAACGGGCGCGGCGAGCGGAACCGGCGGGGGCGCGGTCATCGCGGGCAATCGGCCGCTCCCCACCACCCACGTCGTCGGGAAAGGCGTCCACACGGGGGACTCCGCCAGTCGATCCAGGGCGGGCCGCCAAACTTTGGGGTCGCGTTCGCGCCGGCCCAAATAGGCGGTGGTTTCCGTGGCCGTGGCGGGCAGGGGCGCCCACCCGTCCATCCAGGGGAATTTAATGCGGTCGTGCCACCCGTCGCCCGCGGACTCGAAGAGGGGCAAATTCAAACGGGACACCCGAAGACGGGACGGCGCCATGTATCGGCCGTTGACGGTGAGGTACATCATGTACGAGGCGCCCGGGGGATCGGTTTCAAAGATCACCGCCCCGGAGGAGGCGGGAACGGTAAAGGAAAATTCGGTCCGGCCCCGGGAAACCAAGGGCAGGGTCGAGTCCTCGCTCACCCGAAGACCGTAGGTGGAACAGGTGGCGGCCCCTTGGGCCCGCGCCCCGTCCGCCCCCCGAAAGGCCACCCGAATGTCCGTGGGATCGGGATCGATCTCGTCCATGGACTGGCGGAGGCGGGCCAACAACGTGCGCCGTCGGATCGCCAGGTTCTGCTGTTCCGCCGGATCGTTCCAAAGGTCAAAAACTTCCTCCCGGGGGTAATCGATCCAAAAGCGCCGGGGGCGCCACCGCCGCGGCGTCGGTCCCCGGTGACGGATGTATTTGTAATGCCCGTCGATGAGAAGGCCCTTGGCCTCCCGGCCGCGAAAAGCGATGTGAACGACGGTGTCCTCCGTCGGCGATTCCCGGCGGAAGTCGAGCGCCCGCCCGTCGCCGCCCGCCGGGGAGCCCAGCCCCATCAGAGCGGTCAGGGACGGCCCCACGTCCACCAACTGGCCCGGTTGGGCCAACAGGCGCCCGTTGGGCAGGGACGGATGCCGCAGACACCAGACCCCGCGCACTTCGCTTTCCCGCAGGCCCACGCCCGGTTCGGACCAATAGGCCCAGCCCCTTCGACCGGTCCCCGCCCAACGCACCGGCCGGTCGGCGGCCGCGCTGCCCGCCAGGGACAGGACGCTCAGGACCGGACGATCGGGGGCGACGGAGGAAAAAGCCGACAGAAACCGCCCCAGCGCGTCGTCGACGTAGGATTGGACGGCGGCTTCCCGCCATCGGGCCCATCGTCGGTGGGACCAGGGCAACCGCTTGAGGGACAGCGCCCAAAATCGGATCGGCGGCCAGCGATGGCGGGGAACGCCCCGCAAATACACGATCATCAAGAACGGACCCCGTCCCTCGTGACGGCGCGCCCATTCGAGCGCTTCCGCCGACGCCGTCAGGGCGGCGTACCCGTCGTTGGGAACGGCGTGAATTTCGTCGAAATCGTTGCCCGGCGCCCCCGCCAAATCGGCGTCCCCGAAGGCCCCGACGGCCACCGTCCGGTAACCGTTCTCCCCGAAGGTTCGGACCCAGGTCGCCGGCCGGGGGGTCCCGGTCCGGGGCGGGGCGGGTGGCCTCCCGACCCGGGGCGTTTCGGCCGTCAGCAGCGCGAACCAGGCCCCCGCGGGCTCCACCGCGTTGGTGTAAAACCGGCGGACCCCGACCCCTTCCAGGAAAAAGTCCCGCAGGCGCGGCGGCGTTTGCTCCGAAAATCCCTCCAAACTGATGCCGTCCCCCCGGGCGTGTTCCAGAACGACCAGGGCCACCGAGGCCCCCGCCGTCGGGATTCGTCCCGCCCGCCGGGGCTCGGTCCCCTCGGTCCGGGGCCCCCACACCCGGGGGTCCCCCCAAAAAGCCGCCGATTCGCCGGTCTCGCCGCCCTCCGTCGTTCCCGGTTCCGCGCGGAACCGAAGGCGGACGGATCGCCGGGCCCAGGCCGACAAATTAACGCGGACCGGCCGCCACCGTTCATCGTGGTGGGTGCTCTGGGCCAGGGCCCGGGAAAGAAAGCCCGGGAGCCACCGCTCCAAGCGATGGGCGGCCCGGTGGCGCCGGGGAACGAGAGCGTCGTGGAAAACGGGCGTCGCCGCGCCCCGCTCGTCCACCACGTCGACGAAACAGGTCAGCCCCGCGCCCATGGAGAGAAGTCCCAGTTGAAATTCCAGCCAGCCGTCCGCGGGGACCAAGACCGGGAACTCGTATTCGCCGCCCGGCGGCGACACCAGGGCCCGCCGACGAACGAGGGCCGAGCCGTCGGACAGGGTGACCCGCGCGGCCGGAAGGCGGGCCTCCGCGTCCCAGGCCAAACGCGCGGCGGGGTGCTCGGTCAACAGCGCCCGCAGGCCGTGGAAGATCTCCTCGGGGGCGCGGCCGGCGGCGCGAAAGGACCCGGTCCCCGGCCGGCCGATCAACGGGTCGGATTGAAAGCGGGGCGCCGCGGCGCGATCGTCTTCGGACGGGAAGGAGACTTTTCGGTCGTCCACCAACAGCACCTGAAGGAAGTAAATCAACGCCACCGACCCCCCGACCAGCAGGGCGACGGCGACGACGGCGAGTCCCCGTCGAGCGGGGGAGGGGGGCATGCGTTAGCGGAAGTTCTTGAATTGGACGGGCGGGCCGAAATCGCCGCCCCGCAGGAGGGCCATGGCGGCCTGCAGATCGTCCTTGGATTTGCCGGTGACCCGGAGTTGTTCGCCCTGGATGGAGGGGTTCACTTTCAATTTGGCGTCTTTCAGGGCCCGCACCATGTCCTTGGCCTTGTCGGACGGGATGCCCTGGGCGACTTTGGCCACCTGGCGGACCGTTCCGCCTTCGGCGGGTTCGATCTTCTGAAAATCCAGGGCCTTCAGGGAGATGCCTTGTTTGATCAGGCGGTTCTGCAAAATGTCGATCACGCTTTTGAGCTTGCCTTCGTTGTCGGAAAGGATCGTGATCTTGTTGTCTTTTTTGTCCAGATCGATGCGGCTCACGCTGCCCTTGAAATCGAACCGGGTCTGCAGCTCCCGATTGGCCGTGTTGACGGCGTTGTCGGCGTTCTGCAGATCCACTTCGCTGACGACATCAAACGAGAATTCCTGAGCCACACGCCCTCCCCCGCGCGGCCGCCCGTCGCCGGGGGCCCGCGTTCGCGGTCACCGCAAAAACGCCGCGCCCAGCACCACGAGAAAAATCCCGAGGCCCTTTCGCACGGTCAAGGTTTCGCCGAGAAACAGCACGCTTAAAACAAAGGCCACGACGGGCCACGCGCCCCCGACCGCGGCCACCCGCCCGACGTCCCCGACCTTCAGGGCCCGATAAAAAAACAACTGGGCGATGACGCTGGCCAGGGCGCCCCCGCCCATCAACGTCAGGCGGGTCCGCCAATCCAGGGCGAGAAACCCCGTCCCCACCTCGGGACGGACCATGAGCAGAACGACGCCGGCCACGCCGACGCCCAGGGACCGGGCCAAAACGCCGGTCTGGGGATCGGCGCCCCGCAATCCGATCTTCTCGACAAAACCCGACAGGCCCCAAACGACGGCGGCCAAAACGGCCATTCCAAAAGCGTTCAGGCGGCGGTTCCCCCGCGGACAAGGATCACGCGCTTATTTTAGGAAATAAGGGAGCGCTCTTGGCGATGTCGCGGAAAATGTGAAAAAATGGGGAAACCATGAACGAACCGGTGATCGTTAGGTTGGACAAAAGCGGCCGCCGGGGGAAAGCCGTCACGCTGATCGAACGCCTCCCCCTGCACCCGGACGGCAAGGTGGAAATCCTCAAGGACCTGCAACGGCGGTGCGGCGCCGGCGGCACGATGAAGGCCGGGGTCGTGGAAATCCAGGGCGACCACCGGGACCGGATCGCCGCCCATCTCGAGTCCCTGGGGCACCGGGTGCGGCGGGCCTAAAAGAGAACCCCGCTCCCCCCGGGAGGACAATCCTCCAAGAGGGAGCGGGATTCAAGACAACGGGAAGGGAGCAACGCCCCGCAAACCGTGTCCACGGGCTGCGACCCCTGCAACGGGGCCAATCCGCTTTTAACGGCGGACCATTTTCGCGCGGGAAACGTCTCCCTGCTTATCGAGGAAGTACAGGAAGCCTTTTTCTTTCTTGATCCCCACCTTCGCGACCTTCTGGGGTTTGCCGCCTTTTTTTCCACCGCGAGCCATCTTCGCGCGGGAAACGTCCCCCTGCTTGTCGATGAAGTAAAGGAACCCCTCTTCGCGCTTAACGCCGGCTTTCGCCACTTTTTGTGCCATGTGTTTCACCTCCTTCGTCGAGAAATAACGCTGCGTGTCAAAACTTTAGCAAATCCTCCGCGAATTGCAAGACGGTTTCCGTCGGAAGCCCCCGCGCGGATCGACGGGGGCCTTACGCGGGGCCGGACGGACCCCCGAACAACCCCCGTTGGGGCTCGGGCGGCTGGGTGATGAGGCTTTCGCGCAGCCAGGCGTCGATCACGTCCTTTGAAAACCGGTATTGACGTCCGATCCGCGCCGCCGGAATTTTCCGGGCGCGGATGAGACCGTAAATTTTGGATTTTCCAATTCCCAGGTAGCTGGCCAGTTCCCGAATGTCCATCACTTCCCGGGTGGGGCGCGGTTCCGTCGGCATCGGGGTTTTTATATAAAAAGCTCCGACGGAAGTCAAAGCTTTTCGGGGGAACGGGGCGCGGCGAGGTAGTCCCGGAGGGCCTCCGGCCAGGGGCGCATCGGCGGAAACCCGAGGGCGGCGGCGCGCTCGCTGGCCAGGGCCGATTGGGCGGGGCGGGAAAATTTGGCGGGCCATTGATCGGAGCGCAACGGAAGCACGTCGGCGCGCGCCCCGGCGATCCGAAGGATTTCGACGGCGAATTCAAACCAGGTGCAGGACCCGTCGTTGGCCACGTGGTAAACGCCCCCCGGAACGCCCCGTCCCAGGAGTTGCCAGGTCCGCTCGGCCAAATCCCGGGTGTAGGTCGGGGACATGCGGACGTCGTTGACGACGGTGAGGGGCGCTCCCGAGCGCGCCCGGGCCAAAATGGATTCCACGAAGTTCCCCCCCAGCCCCCGGGAGCCCGCCCGGCCGAAAAGGCTCGAGGATCGCACCACCCAGAAATCCGGGGAGGCCCCCAACACGGCCTTTTCCCCCTCGCGTTTCGATCGTCCGTACTGGCTCAGGGGGTGGGGCGCGTCGCTCTCCACGTAGGGCGTGGGTTTCGTGCCGTCGAACACGTAGTCGGTGCTGAAATGGAGGAGGCGAACGCCCCGTTCGCGGCACAAAGCCGCCAGCACGGCGGGGCCGTCGGCGTTGGCCCGCGTCGCGATTTCCGGGTTGATTTCACACTGGTCGGTCAGATTGAACGCGGCGGCGTTGACCACCGCGTCCGGGGAATGTCGGTTTAAAAAGGTCGCGACCGACGATCGTTCGGCGATGTCGGCCTCGGGATGCGGGGGGCAAAAAAGCTCGATGGACGCGGGCTTCGTGCCGCGCAAATCCGTCCCCAGCTGGCCCGCGCCGCCAAAGAGGAGTACCTTCACGCGCGGGTCAGCGGCCGGCGGGTACGGAGGGTTTGAGCCACCCCCGGGCCGCCAGGGTTTCGGCGATTTGCACGGCGTTCAGGGCCGCGCCCTTGCGCAGATTGTCGCCGACGACCCAGAACGCCAAGGCGTGGTCGCTGAAGAGGTCGCGCCGGATGCGGCCGACCAGGGAATCGTCCTTGCCTTCGGCCAGGAGCGGCATGGGGCAGTTGACGCCCTCCAGGGGCGACGCCTCGTCCACAACGCGGACGCCGGGGGCCGCCGCGAACACCGCGCGGGCCGCCTCGGGCGTGATGGGTTTCTTGGTTTCGATCCAGACGGATTCGCCGTGGCCCACGTAGGTGGGCACCCGGACCGTCGTGACGGCGACGCGGATGGAATCGTCGCCCAGGATTTTGTGGGTTTCCTTGACGACTTTCCATTCCTCGTTGGAATACCCCTCCTCCTCGATGGCCCAATTGTTCGCCAACACGTTGAAGGCGATGGGGTTGGGAAATCCGTTCAGGTCCGAGACGGTTTGGCCCTTCAAGGCGGCCTCGGTCTGTTTTCGAAGCCCCTCGACGCCTTTGGCGCCGGCGCCGGAAACGGCCTGGTAGGTGGAAATCACGGCGCGGGTCACGCCGAAGGCTTTGTGCAGGGGGCCCAGGCCCATCAGGATGATGGCCGTCGTGCAATTGGGGTTGGCGATGATGCCCTTGTGGTTTTTGAGGGCGTCGGCGTTGAGCTCGGGGATCACGAGCGGCACGTCGTCTTTCATGCGGAAATCCGAACCGTTGTCGATCACCACGGCGCCCCGCTTCACGGCCTCGGCGCCGAAGGTGACGGCGGCGCCTTTTTCGCCTTCGGTGCCGGCGAAGAGGGCGATGTCGACGCCGTCAAAGGCCTCGGCGGTCGTTTCCTTGACGGCGTAGGAACGCCCGTCGATGTCCAGGGTTCGGGCGCTGCGCGCCAGGACGCGGAGCTCCTCCACGGGAAATTTCCGCTGGTTTAAAATCCGCACCATTTGAACGCCGACGGCGCCGGCGCCCACCACCGCCACACGATATTTTTTCACGATCCTCTCCTCGGGCAACAAAAAAGGCGCGCCCCGGAGGGCCGCCTGCGACGATTATAACAAATTTCCCCCGGCGTCACGCCTGGAGGTCGACGGAACCGCGCCCCAACAGGTTCTCCATCTCGTGGACGAAGCCGTCGGT
>DAOQNO010000062.1:0-7271 GCA_035332125.1 Elusimicrobiota bacterium
GCCGGCGGCCATGAAACCCGGCGTTTTGCTGGTCGGGTTCGGCGGCCCCACCCGCGCGGAAGACATTCGCCCCTTTCTCTCCAACGTCCTCCGGGGCCGTCCCGTTCCACCCCACCGGGTGGACGAAGTGGTCAAACAATACGAACGCATCGGCGGGCGGTCGCCCTATAACGAGTTGGTGGGCGATTTGTCCCGCGCCCTGTCGGCGCGCCTGCAATCGGACGGCGTCGATCTCCCGGTTTACACGGGAATGCGCAACTGGTCGCCGACCTTGGCCGCCGCGTTGAAAAACGCCGCGGACGACGGCGTCACCGACTTGGTGGCGGTTCCCTTGGCCGCTTTCCGGTCCATTCCCAGCTGGAACTATTATTTGAAATCCACGGCGGAGGCCCACCGCGCCGCCCGGCGGAGGCCGATGCGACTTCATTTCGTCCAGCCGTGGCATGCCCACCCGGCGTTCCGGGACGCGGTGGCCGACCGGGTGGCCGAAGCCCTTCGCGCCGCCCCAAACCCCCCCGGAAACGATCGGTGGTGGTTCACCGCCCATTCCATCCCCACCCCCTGGGACGCCGCCTCGGGGTATTCCGGCCAATTGAAGGCCTTGGCGGAGGCCGTCGCCGCCCGATTTGGCGTGTCCGATTTTCGACTGGTGTACCAAAGCCGCAGCGGGCGCCCGGAAGATCCCTGGCTCGATCCCGACATTTCCGATGCCCTCGCCCGGAACCCCGGCGCTGGGCGTCGGGCGGTGGTTATCCCCATCGGATTTTTGATGGACCACGTCGAAGTGCTTTTTGATTTGGATGTTCGGGCCCGGGAAACCGGACACGCCCACGGGTGGGACTATCTTCGCGCGAAAACCGTCGGGGACCACCCGCGCTTCGTCGCCTTGCTATCCGCGCTGGTTCAAGAACGCCTGCGAATCGCCGCGAATCGCCCCGCCGGGCCCGGACCGTCCCGACGTTTCGTGGTGGTCGGCGGAGGCGCCGCGGGATTGTCCGCGGCGCACCGCGCCGTCGAACTTTCCGCGCGCCGCGGCGAGCCCCTGGACCTGGCCGTCCTCGAATCGCGCCCCCGGGCGGGGGGCGTCATCGAAACGGGCCGGAGCGACGGGTTTTTGTGGGAGAGCGGGCCCGACAGTTTTATCACCGAGAAACCCGCCCTGTTGAACCTGGCGGAACGCCTGGGCTTGTCGGGCCAAATCATCGGCACCAACCCGTCCTTTCAAAAAAGTTTCGTCGCTCTCCGCGGACGCCTGCATTCCACGCCGGAGGGTTTCTATTTGCTGGCCCCCTCCCGCCTTCGGCCGTTGATCCGTACGCCGTTGCTCACGCTGTGGGGAAAATTCCGCGCGGCGCTGGAACTCGTGATCCCGCCGCGCCGTTCCCCCGGGGACGAATCCCTCGCCTCTTTCGTGCGTCGGCGTTTCGGCCGGGAAGTCCTCGAACGGTTGGCGCAACCCATGGTCGCCGGCATCTACTCCGCCGATCCTGAAAAACTGAGCCTTCGAGCCACCTTTCCCCGGTTTCTGGAGATGGAGGCTCGGGGCGGAGTGATTCGCTCCCTTCTGCGCGCCCGGTGGAAAAAATCCGCGGGGAAAGGCGCCGTGCCCGCCCGGGGGACGAGCGGCCCCCGTTACGGGCTTTTCGCCACTTTTCGGGACGGCCTCGATACGTTCGTGGACGCCCTTCGCGCCGAGCTACCGCCCACCGCCCTCCGCACCGGCGCCGAGGTCCGGTCCGTCGACAAAATCGGGGGGGGGTGGCGCCTGACGCTCGCCTCCGGGGAACGCCTCGAGACCCCGGCGGTGTGCCTCGCCGTGTCGGCGCCGGTGGCCGCGCGACTGCTTCGCCCGGTGGATCCGGTCTTGGCGACGCTCCTCGAGGGCATTCCCTTCGGCGACGTGGCCACCGTCAACCTCGCCTACCCCCGGTCGAACGTCCGTCACGCTTTGGACGGCTTCGGTTTCGTGGTTCCCGGTCTCGAAGGGCGGGCGGTCACCGGGTGCACTTTTTGCCACGTCAAATTCGACGGGCGCGCCCCCCGGGACCGGGTTCTCTTTCGGGCTTTCGTCGGCGGAGAAGCGCTCCGGCTGTCCGACGCGGAACTTTTGAACCGGGTCCGCGGGGACCTGCGGGATTATCTGGGCGCCGAGGGGGAACCTCTCTTCGCGCACCTTCGACGGTATCCCGCGGCCATGCCCCAATACGGTCTGGGCCACCTGGAACGGGTGGCCGCCATTTTCGACCGCCTGAAGAGGTTCCACCCGGGGCTGACCCTGGCGGGCAATTCCTACGGCGGCATCGGGCTTCCGGACGCCGTGGCCTCGGGGGAATCCGCGGCCGAAACCGCGCTCCGCCCCGGACGTCCGGCGCCCGTTCCCGAGAGCGTCGCGTGAACACGTTCGATTATTCCGACTTTTCCCGCGGTCCCGCGGCCCGCCAATGGGCCGCGTTGGGAGCCCGCCGGCGGGCCGGGGTCTGCGCCCCGCTATTCTCCCTGCATTCCTCCCGAAGCGTCGGCATCGGCGAAATCCCGGACCTTGGTTTGTTGATCGATTGGTGCGTGCTCACGGGCCAGAGCCTTCTGCAACTGCTCCCATTGAACGACGTCGGCTACGACTTCGCGCCCTACAGCGCCAAAAGCTCCTTTGCCCTGGACCCGATGTATTTGTCCCTTCGGGACCTGATCGGCGTGGACACCCGGGCTTTCGCGGGGGCCATCGACGGATTGGCCCGCCTTTTTCCCCGGGGCAAACGGGTCAACTACGGCGTCAAAGGCGCCAAGGTGTCCCTCCTGTGGGATCTCTTTCGACGCGCCGACAAATCCCTTCCCGCCTTCGAGCGATTCCGCGCCGCCCAACGCTATTGGCTGCGGGACGACGCCTTGTACAAAGTTTTAAAAGGACGATTTCAGGGCCGGGGGTGGGAGGAATGGGACGAACCGTTTCGGTGGCGCCACCCCGCGGCCCTGGAACAATTGGCCAAGGACGAAGCCGACGCCCTGCTGTTTCAAGAGTGGCTTCAGTGGCAATTGTTTGAACAGTTCCGGGCGGTGAAACGCCACGCCGGCGCCCGGGGGGTTTTTATCATGGGCGATCTGCCCTTTTTGGTGGCCCGGGACAGTGCCGATGTCTGGGCCCACCCCGATTATTTTAAACTCGATTTGTCCTCCGGCGCCCCGCCGGATCTTTACTTCGCCGGGGGTCAACGCTGGGGCATGCCGCCGTACCGATGGGACGCCATGGCCGCGCGCGACCACGACTACCTGGTGGAAAAACTTCGTTACGCCGAAAACTTTTACCACCTCTATCGGATCGACCACGTCATCGGCGTCTTCCGTCTCTACACCATCCCGTTGAGCGCCCCCGCGGAACGCGGGGGGTTGGACGGGACCTTTGACCCGCCCGATGAACGCCAATGGGAGGACCACGGAACGCGGCTGCTTCGGGTGATGTTGAACGCCACGTCCATGCTCCCCTGCGGGGAGGACCTCGGCGTGGTGCCGGCCTGCTCGAACCCGACCCTCGCCCGATTGGGCATTCCCGGCCTGGACGTCCAACGCTGGGCGCGGGATTGGGGGACCACCTACGATTTTCGGGATCCGGCCCAAAACCGCAAAAACGCCTGCGCCGTCGTGAGCACCCACGACATGTCGAACGTGTCCGCCTGGTGGGAGGAGGAAGCCGGGACGGTGGACGATTATTTCTTCCGCCTAAAATGCGCCGAACGCCGAATGGACGCCGACGGACTACGGCGGCGTTTGTTCGACGCCGAACCCGCGGCCCCCGGCCGACTGCGGTGGAACCCCCACCTTCGCGACGTGCCCGCGCTGGTGCGGACGCTCGAACGCCGGGAGGAGGACGTCCGGGACTTCATCGATCTGTTTTTGGGCAGCCACGACGAAAAGGAGCGGTTTTGGCGCCGTCTGGGCGGCGCCGGCCCCGCGCCTCAAAAGGCCACGCCGGCCTTCGTGCGCAACGCCTTGGAATCCGCGGGGCGATCCGCGGCGGTCTTCAGTGTTCAATTGATTTTCGATTGGCTGTCGGTGGACCGTCCGCTGCCCGGACGTCCCGGGGATTACCGGGTCAATTACCCGGGAAGCGTCGGCCCGCACAACTGGTCGGTCCTTTGTCCGCTCTCCTTGGACGACCACCGCCGGTGGCCCGGCAATTCCATCATCGCGGACATCAACCGATCCACCGATCGTTGGCCCGCCGCCCGATGACCGACGCCGTCGTCCGTGTTGAAAACCTCGTCAAACGCTACGGCGACGTCGTCGCCCTGGGCGGCGTTTCTTTCGAGGTCCGGCGGGGGGAAATCTTCGGCCTTTTGGGTCCCAACGGCGCGGGAAAAACCACCGCTCTCCACATCCTCCTGGGCGTTTTGACCCCCACGGAGGGCCGCGCGCGTCTTCTCGACCGGTCGCCGGTCGACGACCGGGCGTTTTTGTACCCCCGAATCAATTTTTCCTCGGCCTACGTCCAAATGCCCTTCAACCTGACCGCGCGCCAAAACCTCGACATCTACGCCCGGCTCTACGGCGTGGCCGATCGGCCGGCCGTCATCGAAGGCCTCCTCGACAAATTCCAACTTCGGGCCCGGGCCGATCACCGCACCGGCCAATTGTCGGCCGGCGAACAAACCCGGCTGAACATCTGCAAGAGCCTTCTCAACAACCCCGAATTGCTTTTTTTGGACGAGCCCACCGCCAGCCTGGACCCGGATATTTCGGATCTCGTGCGGCGGACGCTGAAAGAGCGGCAGGAGAAAACAGGCCTGACGATCGTCTACACCTCCCACAACATGTCCGAGGTGGAATCCTTGTGCGATCGCGTCCTCTTCATTCACCGGGGGAGGAAAATCAGCGAAGGCACCCCCGGCCAGGTGCGCGACCAATTCCAAAAGGAATCCCTGGAGAAGGTCTTCATTCACTTGGCGCGCTCCGGCGATGTCCTGGAAGACGCCGGGGCGGCGAACCCATGATCTTTCGCATCGGCACGGTCGTGCGGCGCTACGTCTTGATCCATTTGCGGAGCCCCGCCCGCTTGCTGGACTTGTTCTTCTGGCCCGTCATGGAACTTCTGGTCTGGGGATTTTTCACGGTCTACTTGCGGCAAAATTCCCTGGACGGGGCCGGCCGGGTCATGCTCGTCCTGATTAACGGATTGATCTTCTGGGACATCCTCTTTCGCTCCCAGCAGGCGGTGAGTCTCGCCTTTATGGAGGAATTGTGGACCCGCAACGTTTTAAACCTGCTGATTTCGCCCCTGCGGGCCATTGAATGGGTCACGGGGGCTTCCCTCTACGGGCTCCTCAAAACGGGAATCATCGTCGGTGTTTTGATCACGCTGGCCACGATCCTCTACGCCTTTCAACTTGGCGCCCTCGGGTTTTATTTCGTTCCGCTGGCTTTCAACCTGCTCCTGTTCGGCTACGGGATGGGGTTGTTCACGACCGGGTTGTTGCTCCGGTGGGGCCACGCGGCGGAAGCGCTCATTTGGGGAATCCCTTTTTTAATCCAACCTTTTTCGGCGATCTTTTATCCCTTGTCGGTTTATCCGCGCTGGCTAAAACCCTTCTGCCTCCTTCTCCCCAGCACCTGGGCCATGGAAGGGATGCGGGGCGCCGTTCTCACCGGCGCGCTCGATTGGCGGTCCTTCGCCTGGTCCTTGGGATTGAACGCCGTCTACACCACGGCGTTCACGATTTTTTGCGCCCGCATGTTGGAACGCGGCCGCGTGACCGGCCAATTGGTCCGCATGACGGGATGAG
The DNA here is from genome assembly GCA_035332125.1 of Elusimicrobiota bacterium. Classification (GTDB taxonomy): domain Bacteria; phylum Elusimicrobiota; class Elusimicrobia; order FEN-1173; family FEN-1173; genus JADKIY01. The sequence goes on from DAOQNO010000062.1 coordinate 5,772, forward strand.
GAATCCTCGGGAGGCTCGAATGATTAAGTGGCGGTGGCTGTTGGCGTTGACGATCTGGGGCGCGAACGCGCGCGCGGAAATCAAAACCTCATTGATCGATTACAAGGACGGGAAAACCGCCCTGCAAGGCTATCTGGCCTACGACGACGCCCTTTCGGGGGCCCGGCCGGGCGTTCTCGTCGTGCACGAATGGAAAGGCCACGGCGATTACGTCCGCCGCCGGGCCGACCAACTGGCCGCCCAGGGCTACATGGTTTTCGCGCTGGACATGTACGGCAAAGGCGTTTTCGCCAAGGACCACGCCGAAGCGGCCGGGTTGTCGGGCGTATACTTTAAAGACCGTTCGCTCATGCGCCACCGGGCCCAAGCGGGCCTGCGGATTCTGCAATCCCAGCCCCGCGTCGATCGAAAGCGCTTGGCCGCGGTCGGCTACTGCTTCGGGGGAACGACGGTCCTGGAAATGGCCCGCGCGGGAATGCCCTTGAAGGGGGTCGCCTGTTTTCACGGGAATCTCACGACGCCGACGCCGGCCCGCCCCGGCGGGTTGAAGGCGAAGATCATCGTCTACCAGGGGGCGGACGATCAATGGACGGCGGGGGGGATCCCGGAATTCGAAGCGGAGATGAAAGCCGCCAAAGCCGACTGGAAATTGGAATCGTACCCGGGGGCGGTCCACAGCTTCACCGTTAAGGAAGCGGGCGACAATCCGGCCTCGGGCATGGCGTACAACGCCGAGGCGGATCGCCGGTCCTGGGAGTCGCTGACGGCCTTTTTGACCGGGCTTTTTAAATAATCGACGGGAATGGTATAATTCCCGGCGTCGGGGCCCGCCGCCTTTCGTCGGCAGGGCGCCCGGCGGTAATCCCGGTTTTGGCGGGGTAGCTCAGCTGGTTAGAGCATGCGCTTCATAAGCGCAGGGTCGACGGTTCAAGTCCGTCCCCCGCTAGATTTGCTGAAAAACCCGGTCCGCCCCGCGGACCGGGTTTTTTTGTTTTGCCGGGGCGCCCCGGCGAGTCCCGTCGCGAATTGGATATAATCCAAGACGGTCGTCGAATCGCTTCGAAAGGAAATCCCATGAACGATGTCTCCCCGTTCCGCGCACTCCTCCGATACCGGGCTCTGCCGTTGGCCCTCCTCGGTTGGGCTTCGACGGCGTTCGCCGCCCCCGTTGAAACCCGAAACATCGCCGGCACGTTGACGGACGTGACGGGCGACGTGTCGGTCAGCACCGGAACCCGGGCCCCGGCCCGGGAAGGGGAAATCGGCTGGCGAGCCGAGGCCGGCGCGGTGCTTCGCACCGGAACCGACGGGCGCGCCGAAATCCTCTTTGACGACGGCACGGCGCTGCGGATGGAACCGAACACCTTGCTGCGCGTACAGGAGGCGGGACGGGTTGGACGCTTTCGGCAATTTCTGGTTCAACTGGCGGAGGGGCGCCTGCTGAGCAACATCCCCAAATGGAACCGCGGGGCCCGGGCCCGCTTCAAAGTCCGAACGCCG
>DAOQNO010000063.1:0-7146 GCA_035332125.1 Elusimicrobiota bacterium
CCCGCCGGTGGCCTGGGAGCGCATCCCCCGGGACGGCACCTTGGTGGTCCTCATGGGTTTGGGCCGTCTGCCGGAAATCGTTCGGGAATTGCGCCGGGCGGGATGGGCCGCCGACACCCCGGCGGCGGTGATCGCCTCGGGGACGTTGCCGGTCCAGCGATCGGTTCGGGGGGCCCTGGCCGACATCGCCGGGCGGGCCCGGGCGGCCGGATTGCGGCCGCCCGCCACCGTCGTGTTCGGGCGCGTGGTCTCTCTGGCGGCCGGGCTGAATTGGTTCGAGCGTCGCCCCCTTTTCGGATGGACGGTCCTGGTGACCCGGGCCGAGGGGCAATCGAGCGGTTTGAAGGACCTGTTGGAGGAACAAGGGGCCCGGGTGGTCGACGCCCCGGCCATTAAAATCGATCCGCTGCCGCTCCCCGCCGACGTTCGTCGGGCGTTGCGACATTTGACCGATTTTGACGGCGTGCTTTTCACCAGCGCCAACGCCGTCCGGGCCGCCGCGGCCCACCTTCCCGGTCCCTGGCCGGCGTCCGTGCCGGTTTACGCGGTGGGGCCCAAAACCGCCGAGGCGATCCGGCGGGCGGGTTGGCGGGTGGCCCGGGTGGCCGCGGAATTTCGGGCGGAGGGATTGGCCCGGGTCTTGGGAAAAAAGCTTCGTGGGAAAACCTATCTTTTTCCCCGCGCGGCCCAGGGGCGGGACCTGTTGATCGACTTTCTCTCGAAGGCCGGCGCCCGGACGCTTCTTTGGCCCGTGTACCGAACGCGCCTTCTTCCGCCCACGGCCGATCTTCGGGCCCGATTGCGCCGGGGGGAATTCGACGCGGTGACGTTCACGTCCTCCTCCACGGTCCATGGCTTGTTGGGCCGAATGCCGCGCGGGGAACGGGCCCGGATTTTCAAGAAAACCCGGGCGGCCTCCATCGGGCCCCTCACGACCGCCGCGCTTCGCTCCCTGGGCGTTCGCCCGGCGGTGACCGCGCCGGGGGCGACGGTGGAGTCCCTGGTGGGCGCCCTGGTCCGGGCCCGGGCGCGACGATGAGCGCCCCGTCCACCGCCCGGTTGGACGCGGCGCTTCGCCGGGCCCTGGCCGCGGCGGGCGCCGTGATTCGTCGGGGTTTCGGCCGGCGGTTCGTCGTGTCCCACAAGGGCGTCGTGGACATCGTTACGTCGGTGGATCGGGCCGCCGAACGGGCCGTCGTGCGGGTTCTTCGGGGCGCCTTTCCGGACCACGGATTTCTAATGGAGGAATCCGGCGAGCGGGTCGCCCCGTCGCGTTACCGTTGGGTCGTCGATCCCTTGGACGGCACCGTGAATTTCGCCCACGGGCTGCCCCTCTCCTGCGTTTCCATCGGGTTGGAGAAGGACGGACGACCGGTGTTGGGCGGCGTTTTGGATCCCTATCGCCGGGAGTTGTTCACCGCGGGCCGGGGCCGCGGGGCGCATTTAAACGGACGGCGGATCCGGGTGTCGTCCACGCCCCGGCTGTTGGACGCGCTCCTGGTCACGGGGTTTCCCTACGACCGCTACAAAAAAGCCCGCTTTTACCTTTCTTTCGTCGAAAAATTCATGAAACGCACCCAGGGCCTCCGCCGGTTGGGCGCGGCCGCCTTGGACATGGCCCAGGTGGCCTGCGGGCGTTTCGACGGGTATTGGGAATTCAACCTGAAACCCTGGGACGCCGCCGCCGGGCTCCTGCTGGTGGAGGAAGCCGGCGGGCGGGTCACGGATTTCCGGGGGCGGCCCTATCGACTGACCGACACCCGGCAGACGCTGGCGTCCAACGGGCGGCTGCACGGGGCCATGCTTCGGCTGTTAAAAACCTCAAAAAGCTGAGTTCCCGGACGCCTTTTCCACTTCGGGGAAAGGGGTATAATGGCGGGGCGCTCCCCGGACGCGCCCTTCGGCCCCTGGAAGGAATCAAAGGAGAAAACCATGAAACGATTCGTTGGCCTCACGCTCTTCCTTTTCGGTTTAACCGCCGGTGCTTCCCTCCGCGCCGAGGACCGCGCGCTGACCTTGGTGAACGTCAAATACCAGGGCAACGTGATCTGGCTTCCCAACCCGCTGATCGTCAAAAAAGGCGACCGGGTTAAATTGACCCTGATCAACAACGTTCCGGACGATCCGGCGGTCCACGGTTTCACCATCCCGGCGTTCAACGTGAAGGTGGAAATTCCCCGGGGCGAACCCCAAACCGTGGAGTTCGTGGCCTCCAAGTCGGGTCTATTTGAAACCAACTGCCACCTGCACCCCGCCCACATCAAAGGGCAGATTCTGGTGCTTCCGAAATAAAACGATGGCGTTTCCGACCACCCGTCTCCGCCGCCTTCGAACGACCGCCGCCGCCCGCCGCCTGGTCCGGGAAACCCGGTTGTCGCCGGCCGATCTCGTTTGGCCCCTCTTCGTCCGTTCCGGCCGGGGCCTTCGCCGACCGGTGTCGTCCATGCCCGGGGTGTTCCAGCTTTCCGTGGATCAGGCGGTGAAGGACGCCCGGGAGGCGGCGCGCCTGGGCGTTCCCGGGGTCCTGCTCTTCGGCGTGCCCGATCGGAAGGACCCTTTGGGGAAAGAGGCCTACGCCGCGGACGGCATCGTGCAACGGGCCGTGCGGGCCCTCAAGGACGCCCTGCCGGACCTTTTGGTGGCGACCGACTTGTGCCTCTGCGAATACACCGACCACGGCCACTGCGGCGTGGTCCGGAAGAAGGGCGCGGAGGCCGTGATCGACAACGACGCGACGCTTGACCTATTGGCCGAAACGGCCCGGGCCCAGGCGGAAGCCGGGGCCGACTGGGTGGCGCCCTCGGGCATGATGGACGGGGCGGTGGCGGCCCTTCGCCGTGCCCTGGACGCCGCCGGGCGGACCCACGTGGGCGTCTTGGCCTACGCGGTGAAATACGCTTCGGCGTTTTACGGCCCTTTCCGCGACGCGGCGGAATCCGCGCCCGCTTTCGGCGACCGGCGCACCCACCAAATGGATCCCGCCAACGCCCGCGAAGCGCTTCGGGAGGCCGCCCTGGATTTGGACGAGGGCGCGGACGTCCTGATGGTCAAACCGGCCCTGCCCTATCTGGACATTCTCCGCCGCCTGCGCGAACGGTTCGACGTTCCGCTGGCGGCCTACAACGTGTCGGGCGAGTACGCCATGGTCAAGGCCGCGGCGGCCAAGGGATGGATCGACGAAAAACGCACGGTGTTGGAGATTTTGACGTCGCTGAAACGCGCCGGGGCCGATCTGCTGATCACCTACCACGCCCGGGACGCCGCCCGCGCCCTGGCGGACGAATGAACCGCCCCCCCCGTTCAAGCGCCCGACGCCGGCGCGGGGGATGGGCCGTGGCCCTGGTCGGACTGGCGGCCGCCTGCGTTCCCCGGCCGGTGGTCAAGGGGCCCGGCGACCCGGACGCCGGTCTCACCGTGTCGTGGCTTGGCCACGCGTGTTTCTCCTTCCAAGACAGCGCCCACCGGGTGTTCCTGATCGACCCCTTCGATGAAAGCATCGGATACAATTTTCGTTGGAACCGCCCCGACGCGGTGTTGATCACCCACGAGCATTTCGATCACAACCACTTGCGGCACGCCGACTCCACCACGGTGTGGCGTTCCACGGGCGTCGGCACGGTGGCGGGAATCGAAGTGACCGGCGTGGCGGCCGATCACGACGCCGAAGGCGGTCGAAAAAACGGGTCCACGCGGATTTTCGTGTGGACCATGGGGGGGCTGCGCCTCGCGCATTTGGGCGACATCGGGCAGACCGACCTGCGCCCGGACCAACGGAGCGCCCTGGAGGGCGTCGACGTCCTCTTCGTCCCGGTGGGGGGACGGACGACCGTGGACGCCGCCGGCGCCCGCCGGCTGATCGGCCTCGTCCGTCCGCGCGTCGTGGTCCCCATGCACTACGGCAACGCGCGGGTTCGTTTTTTCGAATTCGATCCCCTTGAGCCTTTCCTCAAACTATTTAAGAATATCGTCGAACTGCCCGACGCGACTTTCCATTTAAGGGCCGCCGATTTGCCGGCGGAGACGACGGTGTATGTTCCCGCGGTGCCGGCGTGACGCCCGCGCGGGGGTTTCCGTTCGCCCGGCCCCATTCCCTCGAGGTGTTTCAATGAAAAAAACCGTTTGTCTTTTGTTGTTGACGGCGACCGCTCTTTCGGTCGCGGCGTACGACGACGTGTCCTTGGTGTCCACCGTCGCCCTCGGGAAAAAGGCGTCCGCCCCGACCGGCGTGGCCTTGGCGGAGGACGGGCGCGTGTTCGTCGCCGACGGGTCGGGCAAAGTCGTGGTCTTCGGCCCCGACGGAGCCTGGAAGGCCGATTGGGGGGCCGAAAAAGGCGCCGGCAAACTGAAGGGTCCCGGGGCGCTGGCGCTGGGTCCCAAGGGCGATTTGTACGTGGCGGACACCGACGGGAACCGGGTGGTCGTTTTTTCCCCGGAGGGCAAATTCCGCTGGGCCTTCGGCGCCCGGGGCGATTTGCCCGGAAACCTGAGCGCTCCGGGCGGCGTGGCCGTCGCCGCGGACGGGTCCGTGGCCGTGGCCGACGCGGGCAACAAGCGGGCGCAATTCTTTTCGGCCGACGGCCTGTTGTTGGATGTTTGGAACGTGCCCGGGGACAAACCCGGCGAACCCCTGGCCGTGGCGATTTTGCCCGGCCGCCGATTGGCCGTTCTCTGCCGGGGCGAAGGGCGGGTGCGTCAGCTGGGCGACGGCGGCGTGGCCGCGGGCGAATGGGCCTGGGCGGGGTCTCCCGCCCGATTATCGGCGATCGCCGGGGCTCCGAGCGCCGGACTCTACGTCGCCGATGAAGCCTCCGGGCGAATCGTCGAATGGGGTCCCGCCGGCGAGGAGCGAAACAGTTTCGGGTCCGCCGGCACGGGGCCGGGTCAGTTTCGAACCGTTTCCGCGTTGGCCGCCCAGGGCGGTCAATTGGCGGTTCTCGATCAAAAAATGGGGCGTGTTCAGGTTTTTCGACTTCACGGCAACGGGGCCAGCGACGGATTCCCGGCGCCCGTGGGCCGATTGGCCCCGGCCCGGTCGGTTGAAATCCCCTTGGCCGCGGAGGACGTGGCCGCCCGGGGAACCGATTTGATCGCGTTGACCGCCAAAAAAATCCTCCGGGTCGCGGATCTGGGCGATCGCCCCGGAACGCCCGTCGAGATCAAAGGCGAAACCGCCTGGTCGGGCGTGCGCGGGGTGTCCGGCCGGGACGGGGGCGCCTTGCTCGCCGAGGACGGTCGCGGGCGCGCGGTCGCCGTGGGGTGGGACGGAAAAGTGTCGACGGCCTACGGCATCGACGCCAAAGGCAAGGGTCGTTTGAAAAGCGTGGGCGCGGCGGCCGCGGACGGCGACGGCCGAATCTACGTCGCCGATCCGAGCGCCGGCAAAGTTTCGGGGTTCGGTCCCGACGGCATTCCGCTGTTTTCCGCCGGCGTGTCCGATCCGGTGGACGTGGCGGGATTGCCGAAAGGCGCGGCCGTTCTGAACGGCGAGCGGAAAACGTTGGTTCTCCTCGACGAGCGAGGGAAGACCGTGTGGGAATCCACGGCCGCTTTCGTGAATCCCGTGTCGGTGGCCACCGATTTGTCGGGTCCCCAACCCCTGGTGTACGTCCTGGACGAAGGGGTTCACCGTGTCTCGGTGTGGGGCGGGAACCGGTTGTTGGGTCAGTTCGGATCCTCGGAAATTTTAATCCGTCCCCGGGCGTTGACGGTGGACGGCGCCGGCCGGGTGTGGGTGGCGGATGAAAAAACCGTCAAAGGGTTCCGCGTTTCGGTCCGTCCCGCCGGCGTCGAAGGCCTGACGGCCAAGGGGGGCGACGGCGCCATTCAGCTTTCCTGGAAACCGGACGGCGAAGGCCGCGCCGGTTCCTACCGGCTGGAAAAGTCCACCCGCGCCGCGGGCGGGGGAACCCCGGTCGGCGTGGTGCCCTCGACCACGACGGCCTTTATCGACGAAGACATCGTGCCCGGTCTCACCTACTATTACACCCTGACCCCCGCGGCGCGGGGCGCCGCCGACGAGGAGCTCTTCGGCCCGTCGACCCGGGCCTGGGCCTGGACCTCCCGGGCGGCGAACCTGCCGCCCGTGGAAATCGCCGCCGTTCAGCTGGACAACGTCTTTTCCGCCAATTACAAACGTTACGCCGACACGCCCATCGGCGTGGCCGACGTCAAAAACAACACCGAGCAAATCTTCCGCAACGTCAAAGTCGGTTTCACCATCCTGGATTTCATGGATTTCCAGACGGAGCAAACGGTGGAACGTCTGTTGCCGGGGGACCGCCGGGAATTGAACCTGAAAGCGGTCTTCAACAACAAAATCCTGTCCATCAGCGAGGACACGCCGATCCAGGCCCAGCTGACCCTCACGTATTTCGAAAACGGGGAGGAGAAGACCGTCAAGCGCACTCAGCCGTTCCGTCTGTATTCCCGGAACGCCATGGACTGGCAGGACCCGGCGCGGCTGGCGACTTTCATCACGCCGAAGGACCCGCCGGTGTTGGAGTTCGGTCGCGCGTTGATCGGCGTCCTCAAAGGGCCGCTGGAGGAGACGCGCCTTCCGCCCGAGCTGGCCCGGGCCGCGGCGGTGCACGCGACGTTGGGCGCTTTGGGAATCACGTACATCAAGGACCCCAGCAATCCCTTCGACAAAGCCCGCAACGCCAAGGCCATCGACTACGTGCAGTTCCCCCGTGAAACGTTAAAGCGAAAAGCGGGGGACTGCGACGATTTGACGGCCCTCTACGCGTCGCTCCTGGAGAGTCTCTCCATTCAAACCCGCGTGGCGGATCTGCCCGGCCACGTGCTCGTCCTGATGCGTCTCGACGCCCCCCGGGCCGACACCTTTACCGAAGACCGCGCTCTGATCCTGGAGGACGGGGTGTGGATCCCCCTGGAGACGACGGTCGTCGGGAAAAGCTTTGAGGAGGCCTGGCGCGAAGGCGCCCGGGCGCTTCGCCGGGTGGAGGGAGCGCCGCACACCTTGGACGTCCGGGAATCCTGGGGCGTGTACGCGCCGGCGACCCTTTCGGAAGCGGAAACCCCCGTGCTCCCCCCGGACGGCGAATTGCCCGCCCGGGTCAAAGACGAATTGGCCAAGGCGCTGGACGTTTATCTGGAAAGCGCGGCCGCCCCCCTCGCCGCGGCCTT
>DAOQNO010000064.1:0-7111 GCA_035332125.1 Elusimicrobiota bacterium
AAACGCAACCGCCCTTCGCCGGGGCTTCAGATCGATGAAAGGCGGCCGATATCATAAACGACGCCTCGGCGTCGGATTCGTTGGGATTTGGGAGGAACGCGTATGTTGAACCGTCGCACCGCCGTCGCCGTCGTTTTTTTGTTCGCCGCCCCCGCGGCGCGAGCCGCCTTTTCCACGTCCACCTTCACGGCGTCGCCTTACGCGTCCTTCGAATACCTGGGGCAACAGGCCAAGAACGAAACGGATTTCGACAACGTGGAAAACGACGAGCGGGGCAACACCGTGGACCGCATCCGGCTCGGGTTGAACATCGGGTTTTCGGACCAGCTTCGCGGCGGCGTGGAAGTCGTCCGGGCGCCCTTTATCGCCGGCACCCCCAATCAGGACGCCCAATTCGGCAATCCCCCGCGGTCCGTCAACACGGAGTTGAGCAATTTCTATTTGGAAAACGCCTTCCTCGAAATGGACGACATCCTGGGGTTCGATTCGGTGCGCGTGGGGCGGCAATACATCGGCCGTCCGGGGGACTTCATCGCCTATTACGGCCCCCTCGAGGACAACCAGCTGTCCGTCCGCTCGTTGCAGGGGGTGTCGGTGCGGGAACAGATCGGCCTGGTGTGGGGGCAGTTTGCCTTCGGCACGCCGGTCGACGACGATGCGATTCCCCAGGCGGGCGCCGCCGGCGACGCCGCCACGAACAAGGACGATTTCGTGGACGGCGGTGACGTGAGCTTGACCTACGGATTTTTAAACTCCGACGGGTTGTTCAAAAAAGGCTGGGGCAAGTTCGAGCTGGAGGCGGGCTTCTACCAGGCCGTGGACCAAAATTCCGGACTGTCCCGGGACTCCAACAAGCTCCAAATTTACGACACCCGCGCCCGGTTTTACGTGCCGGTGGACGGGCGGGACGCCGTGTCCCTCTCGGTGGAATGGGCGGTCAACGGCGGGGCGGACCGGGGTCCGTTGTTTGACAATTTGGGAACGTTGATCAGCAGCGGCGTCGCCCGGGATTACAAAGGCCAGGCCTACGTCGTGAAGGCGACCTACGACTGGCGGGCGATGATTCAAACCCACGCGCTGTACGCCTGCGCCTCCGGCGACGACGATCGCGCCGACACGAAGGTGACGGCGTACCGGGACTTCGCCTCGGTGGGATTTCCGGGGTCCGATTTCCGCCACGGCGAAATATTCCACGGCAGCGCCAACCTCGGTTTCACGGCCGGTCTCGACACCCACGCCGTGGGGGATTTGGGCACCCGGCTGTTGAACGTCGGGGTCGCTTTCTCTCCCGTGTTGTGGGGAAAAAAATTCGCCTTCAAGGCCGACTTCTTTTCGGCTTGGACCCACCATTCGCTCAACGACGTCAGCAAAAATTTAATGAACGAGCTGGACTGGACTCTCCGTTACGATCATTCGGAGCCCGTCTCCATCGAAATCGGCTATTCCCGGCTTCACCCCCTGGAACAACTGCGACTCATTCGCGGCGTCGTGGGGACCGACGACATCACCCAGAGCCACATCAAGTTCAACGTCCGCTTCGGAATCCCGCGGCAAGTCGAAATATATTAGGCGGAGGGGGCGGCCCGACGCTCCGGCGATCGAGCCGCTCGGCTACTGGGCACTCCAAACATTCCCCCGGGAATCCGAGTGAACGCATGTCAGCCAGAATCCCCCGCCGTAGGCGCTGTAGTACCACGCCACGCTTCCGGCCGGCGGGAAACCGCAGTCGCCAAAATCCTGGCATAGGGCATTGTACACCCCTGGCAAGGCGTTGGTGGAGGAGCCGGTGGTGGAACGGTTCGAAGGCAAGTGGCTTGGGAAGGTGGGAACGGTAAACGGGCGGGGCCACTCGGGAAGGTAGCGTCCCACCAAGATGAATTGCGGGCTGCCCTCCGGGTAGAATCCTTCGTTGTCGGCGTAGTAGATGCTGATTCCGCTTCGAATGGTTCCCATCTGTCCCCGAATGTTGGCCTCCCGCGCCTTAATCACCAAGTCCGCGAATTTGGGAATGGCGATCGCGGCCAACAATCCGATGATGGCGACGACCAACATCAACTCGATTAAGGTAAACCCCCCCGCCCCCCTTCCGGGCCCCCCTTTCGGCGCGATGGCCGGCCCCGCTCCAAGGGGGAAGAAATTCCGTCCAGACTTCCTCACGAACCCTCCCCGCCGACCAATCCCCTTGAATGGGGGAGGAGCCGGGAAAATTCAAACAAACGCCCACCGCCGAAAAACCCCCGAAAAAAGAACGAGGAGGGGAGGGAAAAGAACGTGCGGCGTTTAAATGAAATTCAGGGGTGTGGACGCGAGAAGTAATACCAACCGGCCACGGCGGCCAACAACAACACCAAAAACACATCCAAAATATACCGGGTCACGCGCACTTCGTTGCGCAATTTCTGCAGCCGCCGCTCGTGGGCCTGCAGAACCGTCAGGGCGTCCCCCCGCCATTCCTGCAAATCCTCCACCTGCCGCGCCAGGGCGCCCAGGGACCCGGCCGGGGTTTCCCGGGGCAACGGCGGAGGCTTTCGGTTCATCCATTTCTTAAAAATCGTGCCCGCGCCGGCGCCCAGGATGGGCGACACCACGATGGACAGCCATTCGATCAAAGGGACCTCCCAAATTCCCCTCCAGTATGCGCCACGTTTTAAGGGTTTGCCAGCCCAACGCGGAGCGATGGGGCCGTGGGCGGCCGCCCCCCCCCGCGTCCCCTTGAATTTCCGACGACGGGGGGGTAGGCTTAAGGCGGAGAAACACTCGACACCGCGCGCGGCTTCCCGATGGGGGATCACCACCCCGATCGGGGGATCGTGCCATGAAAAACGCGAACCGATGGAATTCTGCTCGAGCCCGTGGGCCGCTCGGCGCCCTGGGCGCGGGACTAACGTTTCTCTTCTGGACGAACGCGCTCGCCGCCGAAACCCTTCCCGCCGCCCCTCCCACGCCCGCGAGCGACGATTCCGCCGTGGCTTCCGCCGATCCGAATTCGGAACCCCGCCCGCAATTATTGCCCGGGGCCTTTTCGCCCCTCGAAAAATCCGCCGACGCGATGGTGACGGCTCTCTTTCGGCTCATGCCCGGCCGGCGCCACCTGCCTTCGCACCTGCAAAAGCGTGAACACGACGACTACCCGGCGGTCTTTCGTTGGATGCCCCGCTCCTGGACGTCCTTCGGCTGGGGCCGGCCCCGGCTCATGGTCGGGAATCAAAACACCTGGTACGAGGGGGCGCCGAAACCCGTCGGCGAAAAGGGGACCTTCCAAATTTCGCGCTACCCGGACCTCCCGCCGCCCCTCTGCTGGCTTCCGCTTTATTTCGCGGTGACAACGCCCAACGGGGTTCACCTGCGGTTGGGCGCCCGCTGGGACGACGTGGACGCCTATGTGCAGTTCCCCTCCATCGCCTGGAAACTGGACGTGAAGGAATAAACGGGGAGAGTCGGTTTAAACGAAGAGGGGAGCGAAGACGAGGGTGATGGTGGAGAGAAGCTTGATCAGAACGTGAAGGCTGGGCCCCGCGGTGTCCTTCAAGGGATCGCCCACGGTGTCCCCCACGACGGCGGCTTGATGGGCCAGGGAGCCCTTGCCGCCGTAAATTTCATTCGTCTCGACAAATTTTTTGGCGTTGTCCCAGGCCCCGCCGCTGTTGTTCATAAAGAGCGCCATGAGAATCCCCGTAATGGTTCCCACCATGAGGAACCCGGCCACCGTCTCCGCCCCCAGGCCGAATTGCTTGAAAATCAAACCCACGGCCACCGGCATGCCGACCACGAGCACCCCCGGCCAAACCATTTGCTTAAGGGCGCCGGAGGTCACGATGTCGACGCAACGCGCGTAGTCCGGGTCCTGGGTTCCCTGAAGGATGCCCGGGCGTTCCGAAAACTGGGAGCGCACTTCGTTGATCACGTAGGTGGCCGCCTTGCCCACGGCGCGGATGGCCAGGGCGCTGAACAACAGCACGAGCATCGCGCCCAGAAGCGCCCCCACGAACACCTCCACTTTGGCGATGTCCACCGTCTGGAACGGCTTGCCGATGAGGTGGGAAATCTCATCCAAATAGGCGGAGAACAAAAGGAAGGCGGCCAACGCGGCGGAACCCACCGCGTACCCCTTCGTGAGGGCCTTGGTGGTATTGCCGACGGCGTCCAGCCGATCCGTGCGGCGCCGAATGGAATCGGGCTGGTGGCTCATTTCGACGATCCCCCCGGCGTTGTCCGTGATCGGACCAAACGTGTCCATGGCCAGCACGTAACCGCAGGTTGACAGCATCCCCATCGTGGCGATGGCCGTCCCGTAAAGACCCGCCGCCGTCGGGGTGGCCGCGGTGCCGGCCAGGGCGTGGACCCCGCAATGATAGGCGCCCACCAAAGCCGCCGCGATGGTCAAAATCGGAAACGCCGTGCTTTCCAACCCGATGCCCAGACCCGAAATGATCAACGTCGCGTGGCCCGTGAGGGAGGACCGGGCGATTTCCTTGACCGGCCGATAACGGGATTCCGTGTAATACTGGGTGATCCAAACGAAGAGATAGGAAGCGACGATCCCGATCAGTCCCGCCACGAAAAGCCAGGGGTTGTTCTTAAGCAATAGGCGCACCGTCAGATAGAACCCCCCGACCGCCAGAAGGCTCGTCACGAGGTAACCGCGGTTGAGGGCCTTCATCGGGTCTTCGGTTTCGTTCTTGAGCCGCACGGCGAAAACCCCGCCGATGGCCGCCAAGAGTCCCGTGGCCCGGGCCACCAGGGGAAACAGGATGCCGTAAACGCCGAACACCGGATACAGGGAGGCGCCCAAAATCATGGCGCCGATGTTTTCCGCGGCGGTCGATTCAAAGAGGTCGGCGCCGCGTCCCGCGCAGTCGCCCACGTTGTCACCGACCAAATCGGCGATCACCGCCGGGTTCCGGGGATCGTCCTCGGGAATGCCGACTTCAATTTTACCGACCAAATCCGCCCCGACGTCGGCCGCCTTGGTGAAGATCCCTCCGCCCAGTTGAGCAAAGAGCGCCACGAAACTGGCGCCGAAACCGAACCCGACGATTTTGAGAGGCACCGTCCGGGGGTCCGCCAGTCCCCCCATAAACCAAAAGAGGCCGCCGACGCCCATCAGGCTCAGGGTCACCACGGCGAGCCCGCTGACCGCGCCCCCCCGAAGGGCCAGCACCAGGGCTTCGGAAAGGCTCCGCCGGGCGGCGGAGGCCACCCGGATGTTCGTTCGGATGGACACCTGCATACCGATGAGGCCGGCCAAAAGCGACGTGCAGGAACCAAAGAGAAAAGAGAAGGCGGCGTCCAAGCCTTCGGACACGTCCCGACGAATGAGGGCGTAGAGGGAAAATATGCCCCCGGCGACGATGAGAAAAAGGAGCGTGATGGTCTTGTTTTGCCGATGGAGGAAGGCTTCGGCGCCGGTGCGGATGGCGTCGGCGATGCGTCGCATCTCCGGGGTGCCGGTGTCCCGGGCCAACACATACCGCGTCAGGTAGGCGGCCACCACCAGGGACAAAGCGCACACGCCGAAAACGAAGGTCATCATGGTGTGGCGCATTTTAGCATTTCGCGCCTCGGCGTTCGCAAGCCTCACCGCGCGGGATCTTTTCGGCGGACGCGCGGGTCGCCGCGCCCGCGTCAAGGGGACCGCCCCCCCCCGCGCCGTTGACAGTCACCGACGAGGGCCCTATAATGTCGCCGTGCGGGAAAAAATAAATCAGTTGTTGGCTTCGCCGGGAGGGCAGGAAGCCCTGCGCCTGGCGGCCTGGGTGGTGGGTCTTTCCGTCGGCGGCGTTCTTCTCCTTTGGACGTTGTCTTCCCGGGGCCGCTGGACGGTCCCGATTCCAACGGCCGCGCAAGCCCCCCGACTCTTCCCCTCTTCGGCCCCCGAGCGCGTCACGGAAGGCCGCTTCACCCACGGAACCATGCTGTACACGGTGTTAAGCGCCGCCTCGCTCCCCCCGCAAAAAGCCCAGTCCGTCGCCGCCGCCTTGACCGGCGTTCTGGACCCCCGAACGCTCAACGAAGCCGACCGGTATGAATTGATCCACTCCACGGCGGGGGATTTCGGCCGGCTTTCCATCGTACGCAAATTGGAACGGTTCGTCGTCGAATCGGCCCCGACGGGCCTCGTGGCGCGAAAGGAACCCCTCCCGCTGGCGACCCGGGAAAAATCCGTGGCGGGCACGCTCAACGATTCCCTGTGGGCCAGCATGACCGCCGGGGGATTGGAACCGCCGGTCATCCTCGCCTTCTCCGACATTTTCGCCTGGAACATCGACTTTCTCACGGAACCCCGGCAGGGCGACCGCTACGCCCTGTCCTGGAAGGAAGAGCGCACCCCGGACGGCCACCTGACCAACGTGACGATCACGGCGGCGATTTACGAGGGCGAGGAAACGGGCCGGCACACGGCGACCTTTTTCGCGGGGGATTACTACGAAGAGGACGGGGCGTCCCTTCGAAAGGCCTTTCTGCACGCCCCGCTCAATTTCCGTCGAATTTCCTCGGGGTTCACCAACCGCCGCTTTCACCCCATCCTCCGAAAATGGCGCGCCCACCACGGCACCGACTACGCCGCGGCCATCGGCACGCCCGTGGTCAGCGTCGGCGACGGGGTGGTGATCTCGCGGGGTTGGAACACCGCCCTCGGCAACCTGATCAAAATCCGGCACAACGGAATGTACACGACTTACTACGGTCATCTGTCCCGCTACGCCCCGGGCCTCGCCGTGGGCCAGCACGTGAAGCAGGGACAGTTCATCGGCCGCGTGGGCTCCACGGGCTACTCCACCGGGCCCCATTTG
This sequence comes from Elusimicrobiota bacterium, assembly GCA_035332125.1. Classification (GTDB taxonomy): domain Bacteria; phylum Elusimicrobiota; class Elusimicrobia; order FEN-1173; family FEN-1173; genus JADKIY01. Next base: position 6,795 of record DAOQNO010000064.1, read on the forward strand.
CATTTCCAAATCATGAAAAACGGATCCTTGGTCAATTTCCTGACCCTGAAGATGCCTTCCGTCGGTCGCTTGCCCCCGGGGCGCATGAAAGCCTTTCTCGAACGGCGGAACAACGTTCTTCCCCCGCTGGAAGACCTTCGGCCGGCCCCCGCCGCCTAAAAAAAATCCCCCGGAGCCCACGCCGCGGCCCCGGGGGACGAAAACCCGCCGAACGTCTCAGTCGTACCGTTCGAAGTGGATTTGCTCCTTGGGGACCCCCAGGGACAGCAACCGGTCGTTGACCGCCGTGATCATGTTGTTGAGCCCGCAGATGAAGT
>DAOQNO010000065.1:0-2663 GCA_035332125.1 Elusimicrobiota bacterium
CGACCGTTTTGCCGGTGGGCTGGGCCCGGGGCGGGGCGGCCCCGTGGGTCGGCGCCGTCCTTCTCCTTTTGGCCGTCGTCGGCCTGGCGCGAATCCTTCGACGAATACCCGCCGACGTCCCGATGGGATTTTTGGCGCTCAGCCTCGGCATGCACCTGGCCTGGCCCTGGTGGTACGACCGCTATCTGCTTCCCCTGCTCCCTTTTCTTTGGTTGGGCCTGGCGGCGACGGCGGCGGATCTGGACCGTCGTTTTTCACCGCGGGTTCGCCGGGGGCTGTTGGGCGGGGTCCTCGTCCTGTCCTTCGTCGGCCAAAGTGTTTTTTGGTTCGACCCCGCCGCCCGGCGGAACACGCCGGAATTGGCCGACAGCTACGCCTGGATCCAAGCCCACACGTCGCCGGCCGACGGATTCATGAGCCTCTTTTACGGACGGGATTTGATCCACACCCAGCGCGTGTTCCTTCCGCCCCCGCCGGCGGAGGACGCCGCGGCGCTGGACGCGGCCCTGGCCCAACGGCGCGTGCGCTACGTGCTTTGGGATCGAACGATCCAATTGGGGTTTTCCGACGGACGGAACCCCGTCACGTCGGCGGTGGACCGTCTGACCCGGTCCCTGGAAGACCCGGCGCGATTTCGCCTCGTTCACGAGGACACGTCGGGGCGGGCCCGAATTTACGAGCGTCGGAAAGGGCGGGCGGGGACGAACTAGCGGACGGCGGCCCGGGCCAAGGCCTGGGCGTGACGTTCGATGGCGGCGTGATCCGGACCCTCGACCATCACCCGGAGGAGCGGCTCGGTCCCCGAATAGCGGATCAACGTGCGTCCCGTGGACCCCAACGCCCGCTGCACCGCCGCCAGGGCGGCGGCAAATCCGGGCACACGGTCCAAGGGACGGCGTTCCTTGACGGGAACGTTGAGGAGCACCTGGGGATACCGCACCCCCAGGGACGCCAGGGCCGACAGGGGCCGGCCCGTTTCCGCCAAAACCGTCAAGACTTGAAGGGCCGTCAACAACCCGTCGCCCGTGGGGAGAAAATCCCGGAAGATGACGTGCCCCGACGGCTCTCCGCCCAGGACGGCCCCGGTTTTTTTCATGCCTTCCCACACGTTCTTGTCCCCCACCGCCGTGGTTTCCGTTTGAATTCCCAGGGCTTCGAGGGCGCGGAACAAACCCAAATTCGTCATGACGGTGACCACGACGCGGTTGGCCTTGAGCCGGTTCAAAAAAGCCCATCGGCGGGCCGCCAACAAGAGCACCGCGTCCCCGTCCCGCACGTGCCCCCCCTCGTCCACAAAAATCGCCCGGTCGCTGTCCCCGTCGAAGGCCACCCCCAGGGCGGCGCCGGTCCGGCGCACGGCCCGGGCCAGGGCCTCCGGGTGCAGGGCCCCGCACCCGCGGTTGATGTTGCGCCCGTTGGGCGCGGCCGAAAGGACGACCACCTTCGCGCCCAGGGACCGGAACAAGCCCGGGGCCACGCCGGAGGCCGCGCCGTTGGCGCAATCGATGACCAGGGGGACCCCGCGCAGGGAGAGGCCCGCGGGCACGGCGCCCCGAAGGAAATCGAGGTAACGCCGTCGGGCTTCGGGGAAAGGCGTCGACCGATGGGCCGCCCGCGGCATCGGGGTCGGCGAGAGCGCGAGGGCTTCCACCGCGTTTTCAAGACGGTCGGCCCACTTGAGGCCGTGGGGGTCGAAAAATTTAACGCCGTTGAATTCCGCCGGGTTGTGGGACGCCGATAAAACGGCCCCCCCCAACACGTTGAGCCGGGGCGCCACCGCGGCCACCGCCGCCGTCGGGAGAACGCCCCCGTCCAAGGGCCGAACGCCGGCCGCGGACAATCCCGCGGACAACGCCCGCTGGAGCGCGGGCCCGGAGGCCCGGGTGTCGCGCACAATCAACAGGGCTCGCCGACGTCCCGCCGCGCGGGCCGACAATTCCCGCCCCGCGGCCCAACCGAGCCGCCGCACGAAATCGGGGGTGAGCGGCCAACGGCCGGCCACGCCGCGCACGCCGTCGGTTCCGAAAAGTTTCGCCATCAGCGGGCCTCCGTCGGCGGCGGCACCAACGCCGGCAACGGCCGGTGGGCGTTGACGCGAAGGGCGAACCAAAGAAAGGTCGCCAGCAGAACGGCCATGATTTTCAACTCCCAGTGACGCCCCCACCGGCTCATACGTCGCTCCCCCGGGCGCCGCGCCGGCGAAGGAGGCCCCGCTCGCCCAGGGACCGGTAAAGATCCCGCAGGCGCTCCCGCAAATCCTCCACGTTCAAATCCCGTTCCAAGCGGCCTTCCCGGGCCAGGGAAACCGTGCCGGTCTCCTCGCTGACCACGAGCACGATCGCGTCGGAAATTTCCGTGAGGCCCAGGGCCGCCCGGTGGCGGGTGCCCAGGACCCGGGCGATGTCCGGCGCGTTGGACAGGGGCAGCACGCACCCGGCCGCGACCAGACGGTCCTCCCGAAGGATCGCCGCCCCGTCGTGCAGAGGGGTGTGCGGGTGAAAAATGGTGAGCAACAAATCGCTGGTCACTTCCCCGTTGATGGGAGTGCCCGTGGCGATGAAGTTCCGAAGCCCCGTCTCCTGCTCCAGGACGATCAGCGCGCCCACGCGGTTGGCCGCGGCCTCCCGAAGGCCGGCGATGATCTCATCGATGAACCGAAGCTC
>DAOQNO010000065.1:2763-7068 GCA_035332125.1 Elusimicrobiota bacterium
GGTTGGCCGCGGCCTCCCGAAGGCCGGCGATGATCTCATCGATGAACCGAAGCTCCTGGGGGATCAACACCCGACCGAGACGCTGGCTGCCCAACTGAGCGAGGAACGACCGAAGCTCCGGTTGAAACACGACGGCCAGGATGACGGCCCAGCCGAGCCAAAAGGTTTTAAGAATCCACCCCAGAGTCGGCAAATGGAGGAAATTTTCGACGATGAGGGTCGCCAGGGCGAGAACCACGAGACCGCGCAGCACCTGAACGGCGCGGGTGCCCTGGATCAAAAGCAGGACGCGGTAAATGATGAGGGCCACCAGGCCGATGTCGACGACGTGGATCAGGGGGCCGTTCCAAAGACGGGCGAGAAATGCGGCCATGGCGGGATGGGGGGAACGGCGCCGTCGTCCGGCGCGTTCGGTGACTGCCTCCTTGATTGGGCCCGGCGACGGCCGGGCGCGCGGTTAGCGAACCGCGATGTTGTCGATGAGCCGGGTCCGCCCCAGGAAAACGGCCGCGGCGATCACCGCCGGTCCGGAACGCCAGGGGGCCAAGGATCGCGGGTCCACCACCTCGATGTACTGGGGCCGCAGGCCCGGAACCCGCGCGAGCTCGCCGCGGGCGGCGCGCCGGGCGGCCGCCGCGTTCCGTCGGGATTTTAACACTTGGGCGGCGGAGCGTAAAGCGCGCCACAACGCGGGGGCCGCCGTCCGCTCCACGTCGGACAAATAGCGGTTGCGACTCGAGCGCGCCAGCCCGGAGGCTTCGCGCACGGTGGGGCACACGACGACCTTCACGGGGAAATGCAGGTCGGCCGCCAGCCGGGCCACGACCCGGGTTTGCTGGTAATCCTTGGCCCCGAAGTAGGCGCGGGTCGGTTGGGCGAGATTGAACAGCTGGGCCACCACGGTCGCCACCCCCCGGAAATGCCCCGGGCGGAAGGCCCCGCACAGGGGCGCGGCGGTTCGGGGAACGGTCACCCAGGCATCGTGGTCCGCCGCGTACATCGATTCCGGGCGCGGGGCCAGCAACAGGTCCACGCCCGCCGCCCGGCAGAGAGCCGCGTCCCGGGCGAAGGGCCGGGGGTATTTCTTGAAATCCTCCGCGGGCCCGAATTGGGCAGGATTCACAAAGACGGTGGCGATGACCCTGTCGTTTTCCCGGCGCGCCCGCCGGAGAAGCGACGCGTGGCCCTCGTGGAGGGCCCCCATGGTCGGGACCAAACCGATGGTGCGACCGGCGGCGCGCCAGGCCAGGGCCTGTTTTTGGCAATCCGACGGCCGTCGGACGATTTTCACCGGGTCGGTCCCTCGAAAACCCCGCGGTAGAAATCCAGCAATTTTTGCCGGTAGGCCCGTCCGCCCCATTCGGCCACCTCGCCGTGATTGGCGCCGGGCACCGTCCAGAGGGTTTTGGGTTCCCCGGCCGCGGCGAACAGGCGTTCCCCTTCCATGACCGGCATGCGGGCGTCCTTGTCCCCCTGAAGCAGAAACAGCGGGCGGGGGGCGATTTGACCGACGACCGACAGGGGCGAGTAATCCTGGGGGTCGAACCCCAGCCGCCATCGGACGGCCCACAGCGTGATCAGGGCGAAAGGGACCCGGGGCATGTTGTAGTACATTCGGCCGAACCGAATCACGACGTCCCGGTAGGAACCGAAGGGGCTCTCGGCGGCCACTCCCCGAATGTCCGGGTGCTGCGCCGCCACCCACAGACACACGGCCGCGCCCAGGGACATGCCGTAGAGCGCGACCCGACGGGCCTCGGCGGGATGGGCGGCCCGCAGGTGGGACAGCGCCGCCTCCAGGTCGCCGATTTCGAGCTTGGTCAGCGAGGATTTTCCGGACCCGCTGTCCCCGTGGTTTCGGAAATCGAAATAAAAAAGGTTGTAGCCCCCCTCGGTGTTTAAGAAATACGTCCGCTCCAGGATGTCCGACCGGTTGGCGCCCCATCCATGACAGACGATGAGTGTTTTGTCCGTGGGAAGGACGGGGCCGGGTTTCCCGCGAGCCCGGGGGCCCTGGGCCGGGACGAACCATCCTTTCAGCGTCAGGCCGTCGGCGGAGGGGAACGCCTCCTCGGTGAATTCAAGTCCGAAGGTCCGGGGAAGGACGGTGATGGGGTCCCGATTTCCGTCGATGATCAGGGCCGAGGAAAAATAGGCCCAGAGGACGAAAAAAAGGAGGGACAGCCCGGCGAGAACGAGGATCATGCGGCCGAGGGTTTGGAGAAATTCACGGGCACGGCCTCCGATCAATCGGCGGACTCGCGCGGCCCGGGGAATCGGCCGGCGGCCACGTCCCCGGCGTAGGCGCGGACCGCGCGGAGACTCTCGGCGCCCAGCTCCGCGTAGGCCCGTGCGAAACGCGGGCGGGGCGGCGGGGTGAGTCCCAACAGATCGTCCACCACCAATATCTGCCCATCGGTGGCGGGACCGGCCCCAATGCCGATCACGGGGATTCGAAGGGCGCGGGCGACTTTTTTCCCGAGGGCGGCCGGGACGGCTTCCAACACCAGGGCGAACACCCCGGCCGATTGGAGACGGCGAGCGTCCGACAAAATCCGCGCGGCCCCCGCGCGGTCCCGCCCCTGCCGACGGTATCCCCCCAGGCGCAGCACGGACTGGGGCGTCAACCCCAAATGCCCCATCACCGGGATGTTCGCGGCCACCAGGGCCCGGATGGAGGGCAGGATGGACCCGGCGCCTTCCACTTTTACCGCGGTCGCGCCACCTTCCTTGATCAATCGGCCCACGTGGGCCACGGCGACTTTCGGGTCGAACTCGTAGGTCAAAAAGGGCATGTCCGCCACGAGCAGGGCCCGCTCCACGCCCCGGCGCACCGCGCGGGTGTGGTGGAGCATTTCCTCCAACGTCACGGGAAGGGTGTTGGGATAGCCCAATTTCACGTTGGCCACGGAATCCCCGACCAAAATCAGGTGAACCCCCGCGGCGTCCAGGAGTCGGCCGGTGGGGGCGTCGTAGGCCGTGAGGGCGACGATTTTTTCACCGGCGCGTTTCATTTGAAGGAGCCGGGGAACGGTGACGACGGGAACGGGGTTTTTCGTCATAAAAAAGAGGGTTTGTAGAGTCTAATCCTTTGACCCGGGTCTGTCAATTTTCGGTTCAAGGCCGCCGCCGTTTGTCCCGTTTTCGGATCTTTCCAGCGCGGGGCCAGCGCGGCCAGGGGCGCCAGCACGAACCGCCGCTCCCCCCACCGGGGATGGGGCAAGGCGAGCGCGGCGGTGCGGCAACGGCGGCGACCGAAATGGAGCAGGTCCAAATCAATTTCCCGGGGGCCCCATCGACGGCGAACCCGGCGACCCATTTTTTTTTCGATCCCTTTCAGGGAAGCCAGCAGGACCCCCGGCGCGAGATCGGAGCGCAGTTCCGCCACGGCGTTCAAAAAATCCCGTTGGCGCGGTCCGACCGGGGCGGTTTCGTAGACGGGGGATTTTCCCACCACCCGGATGCCCGGAAGGCGGTTTAACGCCTCGACGGCCTTTCGAAGATGGGCGAGCCGGTTTCCGACGTTGGAGCCCAAACCGATGAAGACCCGCTCCCGGTTCACGGCGCCCGGGGACGATCTTTGAGGACGAAACGGAAAAAACCGTGGAGGAGGGCCACGTCGGGCCGACGGAGGTTCCAATGGAGGAGCCGTTGGCGGATTTTCTTGATTTTCTCCGCCGCGGAAAGGAAAGGCAGGAAACGCACGGCGTCGAAGGCCTCGGCCGCGTGCCGGGCCAGCCGCCGGCGGTCCTCGATGGTCGCCGGGGGCAGATCGGTTCCGGCGTTGACGGGGGCCGTCGTTCCGCCGGCCCGGGCCCATTCGTAGGCGCAGAGGGCCACCGCCTGACCCAGGTTCATGGACGGGCAGGCGGGGTCGGTGGGGATGGTCAGCCAAAATTGGCACCGGGCCAGGTACGGGCCGGAGAGGCCCGTTTTTTCCGGACCGAACAGGATCGCGGCCCGGGCCGTGCCGTTCCGGATGTCCGGGTGGTGCTTCCGCAAATAATCCCCCAAATCGGGCAGGGAGACCACGGGCCGGTCCGTCCGTCGCTCCCGGACCGCCGTGGTGCCGACCACCAGGGCGCAATCCCCGAGGGCGTCCTCGACGGAGGCAAAATCCCGGGCGGCCTTCAGCACGGGTTCCCCCCCCACGGCGCTTTTGGCCTCGCGCCACACGGGCGCGTAGGGTTTGACGACCGCCAAGTCGCCGAAACCGAAATTGGCCATGGCCCGGGAAGCCGCGCCGATGTTCAAGGGGTTCCGCGGACGCACCAGGACAAAACGCACCTTCACGCGGCGCCCCCG
>DAOQNO010000066.1:0-7049 GCA_035332125.1 Elusimicrobiota bacterium
GGCCGGGACCCGCGGTTCGGCGGCGCCGTTCGGGGTTTTCCGTTCGGCCCCCAGCGCCGCAGCCGCAACGACCGTCGCTCGGCCACGGGCCGCGGGCGCCAGGCCTTGGCCAGACGGGGGCGTCGCTCCCGCAGGAGACCCAGGCGTTCCCGCCGTCCGGCCAGCCCCCGCAGTTCCCGGGGGGCCCGGGGCGGTTTCCCCCGGCGCACTTCCGTTTCCTGATTGGGCCCCACCCGGACGGGCGCGCCCTCGCCCCGCACCTCCACCTGCCCCTCGTCGAAAACCCCGACGGCCGTTTCGCCCGTGGGGTTTTGCGCCACCGCCAGTTCCGTGCCGCGAACGGCGGCCACGGCCACGGGGGTTTTAAATTCCATTTTCTCTTTGGCCGCCAACTTCTTGATCGTGGCCACGACGCTGCCCAGGTCGAGGCCGAACAGGGTGTGGGAGCGGCGCAGGGAGTGAAGGGTGAAATCCGAAGAGGGGCCCAGTTCCATCACGGTCTCGCCGTCGAGGGCGATCTCGGCGGCGCCGTCGGCGCCCGTGCGCACCCGGTCCCCGGCTTCCAGGGGCATGTCCTGGCCCTCGGCCAGGGCGATCGTCCCGTCGCCCTCGGCGCTGGTGACGGCCACCACGCCCTCGGCGCGCGTCAACCGGGCCTCCCGGTTCGCCGCCCGGGAGGGCGCGACCGCGGCCAAGGCCGCCATCGTCAAAACAAGCTTGTTCCAGGTCGTGCGTTTCATAAATCCTCCCCAACGGGCGGTGGTGCGACGCCGCCATTTTATAATGTCGGGAGGCCCGCGGTTCATGCCCTCGGGCAAACCTGATATAATGTCCGTCGTCGCGCACGACGGAATCCGTCCCCATGACCCTCGCCGAGCCCTCCATCGAACAACTGTTGACCGAGACCCGTTCCCGGCCGACGCCCTTTTACCTGCTGGACGAAACCCGACTGCTTCGAAATCTCCGGCGGATCACCCGCCTGCGGGAACGCTCCGGGGCCAAGGCCGTGCTGGCCCTCAAGTGCTTTTCCACCTGGAGCGTGTTCCCCCTGATGCGGGAGCATCTGGACGGCACGACCTCCAGCTCGCTCTTCGAGGCCCGGCTGGGCCACGAGACCTTCGGCAAGGAGACCCACGCCTACAGCGTGGCCTTCTCCGACGCGGACATCGAGGCGGTCCGCGGTTTCGCGACCAAAGTGATTTTCAACTCGACGTCCCAACTCCTCCGCTACCACGACCGCGTCAAGCACCTCCCCGTGGGTCTCCGCATCAACCCCGGCGTGAGCCATTCCCATTTCGACCTGGCCGATCCGGCCCGGCCCCGTTGCCGCCTCGGGGCGACGAGCGCGGCGGACATCGACGCCGTGGCCGATCGATTGTCCGGCGTCATGTTCCACTGCCAATGCGAAAACGACGATTTTGAAAAATTCAAATTCCTCCTGGACCGGATCGCCGCGGACTACGGGCCCCTCCTGAAACGGCTGGATTGGGTGAGCCTGGGCGGCGGCATCTACTTCACCAAAGAGGGCTATCCCCTGGACGACCTCGCCGAGGCCCTGCGGGATTTCGCGGCGCGCTTCGACGTGCAGGTCTATCTGGAGCCCGGCGAGGCCGCCATCACCCGCACGGCGTATCTGGTGACGAGCGTCCTGGACCTGGTCCGCAACGAGGTCGACATCGCGGTCGTCGACAGCGCGGTCGAACCCCACATGCTCGATTTACTGATTTACCGGACAGATGCTAAGATGGATCTTCCGTCCGGCGGACGTTTTCCTTACACCGTCGCCGGCAAGACGTGCCTGGCCGGGGACGTGTTCGGGACCTTTCCATTTCCGGCGCCCTTGGCCGTGGGCGATCGCGTGGCCTTCGCGGACGCGGCGGGCTACACGATGGTGAAGAAAAACTGGTTCAACGGCGTGGCCATGCCGTCCATCGTCGTCCGCCGGCTGGACGGCCGCCTGGACGCCGTTCGGGATTTCACCTACGACGATTATCGATCGCAGCTTTCCTAAGAGGGGGTGAGGGCATCATGAAGAAAAACGTTTTGATCATCGGCGCGGGCGCGGTGGCCCACGTGGCGGCCCACAAGGCGGCCCAGCACAACGACGTCCTGGGGGACATCTGCCTGGCCTCCCGCCGGGTCGAGAAGTGCGACCAGATCATCGACAGCGTCCGGCGGAAAAAGAGCCTCAAGGACCCTTCGAAAAAAATTTATTCCCGGGCGGTCGACGCCCTGGACATTCCGGCCCTCACGAAACTGATCAAGGACACGCGCTCGGAAATCGTCATCAACCTTGGCACGGCGTACATCAACATGTCCGTCCTGGAGGCCTGCCTGGCCGCCGGCGTGACCTACATGGACACGGCCATTCACGAAGACCCCGCCAAAGTCTGCGAAGACCCGCCTTGGTACGCCAACTACGAATGGAAGCGGAAGGACCGCTGCAAGGAAAAGGGCGTGACGGCCATTCTGGGCGTGGGCTTCGACCCCGGCGTGGTGAACGCTTACTGCGCCCTGGCGGTCAAGAAACATTTCGACACCATCGACACCATCGACATCCTGGACGTCAACGCCGGAAGCCACGGCAAATATTTCGCCACCAACTTCGATCCGGAAATCAATTTCCGCGAGTTCAAGAAGGTTTGGACCTGGATCGACCGGCAATGGGTGTGCAAACCCGTCCACGCCGAAAAATGGACCTACGACTTCCCCCTGGTGGGCCCCCGGACCGTGTACCTCACGGGCCACGACGAACTGCATTCCCTGTCCAAGAACATCAACGCCCGCTCCATCCGTTTCTGGATGGGCTTCGGCGACCACTACATCAACGTGTTCAACGTGTTGAAAAACATCGGCATGCTGTCGGAAGCGCCGGTGAAAACCGCCGAAGGGCTCGAGGTGGTTCCCCTAAAAGTGCTGAAGGCCGTCCTGCCGGACCCGGCCTCCCTGGCGCCCAACTACACCGGGTGGACCTGCATCGGCAACCTCGTCAAAGGGACCAAAAACGGCCAACCCAAGGAAATTTTGATTTACAACACCTGCGACCACGCGGCCTGCTACAAGGAAGTGGAATCCCAGGCCATTTCCTACACGGCCGGCGTGCCGCCCGTGGCGGCGGCCCTTCTGGTGGCCCAGGGCGTCTGGAACCCGCAAACCATGGTGAACGTGGAAGAGCTCGACCCCGAACCCTTCCTCGCCCTGTTGGACCGCATCGGCCTTCCGACGCAAATCGAAGACCGGACGCCGGCCCCGGCGAAGGCGTAACCCCCGGGGTTCCGTCGGCCCGACCTCCGGCGGATGTCCCCCCTCCCCGACCCCATGACCACCGACCTCGCCAAAGACCCCGTCTGCGGCATGACGGTGGACCCCCGCCGGAACCCGCCCCGGGTGGACCACCAGGGCCGTTCCTATTTTTTCTGCAATCCCCGCTGCGCCGACCGCTTCCGCGCCGATCCGCTCCGGTTTTTGACGCCCCGGCCCACCCCGCCGGCGGACCCCCGGGCGATCTACACCTGCCCCATGGACCCGGAAGTGCGGAACGTCGGACCGGGGACCTGCCCGATTTGCGGAATGGCCCTGGAACCCCTGCGGGCGGCCGATCTCCTCGCCGACGACAACGCCGAGAACCGGGACATGGAGAAGCGATTCGGCGCCGCGCTCCTTTTGACGGTGCCGGTGTTCCTGGCCTCCATGGCCGAAATGATCCCCCGGGTCCCCTTCCACCGTTTTCTCGAAAGCCCCGCCGCCCGTTGGGCCCAATTTTTCCTGAGCGTCCCCGTGGTGCTTTGGGCCGGCGCCCCGCTGTGGGCGCGGGCCGCCCGGTCCGTCCTCCAGCGCCACCTCAACATGTTCACCTTGATCGGCCTGGGCCTGGGCGCCGCCTACGGCCAAAGCGTCCTCGCCCTGCTCCGCCCCCAGTGGATCCCCGCGTCCCTGCGGAGCCACGACGGGGCGGCGCCCCTCTATTTCGAAGCCGCCGCCGTCATCACCACCTTGGTGCTTCTGGGGCAGGTGCTGGAGGGCCGCGCCCGGGGGAAAACCCGGGGCGCCCTGCGCACGCTCCTGGCCCTGACCCCCAAAACGGCCCGCCGGGTGGACGACCAAGGGAACGGCGAGGACGTGCCTTTGGACGAACTTCGGACGGGCGACCGCCTGCGGGTCCGCCCCGGGGAAAAAATTCCCGTGGACGGCGTGGTGCTGGACGGCTTGAGCGCGGTGGACGAATCCCTGGTCACGGGCGAATCCCTGCCCGTGGAAAAACGCCCCGGGGATCGGGTCACCGGCGGCACCCTGAACGGTCGCGGCGGCCTTCTCATCCGGGCGGAACGGGTGGGCGCCGAAACGCTTTTGGCGCAGATCGTCCAGCGGGTGGCGGAGGCCCAGCGGTCCCGGGCCCCCATCCAACGGCTGGCCGACCGCGTCGCGTCCTATTTTGTTCCCGCGGTGGTGGGCGTCGCCCTCCTGGCCTTCGGCGCCTGGTCCCTGTGGGGGCCGGAACCCCGCTTGGCCCACGGACTGGTGAACGCCATCGCCGTCCTGATCATCGCCTGCCCCTGCGCCCTGGGGTTGGCCACGCCCATGTCCATCGTGGTCGGAACCGGCCGCGGCGCCCTGAGCGGCATCCTCATCCGAAACGCCGAGGCCCTGGAAATTTTCGAGAAGGTGGACACGCTGGTCCTGGACAAGACGGGCACGCTCACCGAGGGAAAACCCCGGGTGCTCTCCGTGATTCCCCTGGAGGGATTCAACGAGGAAAGTCTTCTCCGCCTGGCGGCCGGCCTGGAGCAATCGAGCGAGCATCCCCTGGCGGGCGCGGTCGTGGCCGCCGCCCTGGAAAAGAGCCAACGGCCCGGACGGGCCGAGGGGTTCCAATCCTTTCCCGGGCGGGGCGTGGCGGGACGGATTGAGGGCAAAGACGTGGCCTTGGGGAACGCGGCATTCTTAAACGAGCGCGGCATCGACACCGGGGCCCTGACGGCCCGGGCGGAGGGCCTTCACGGGGAGGGACAAACGGTTCTCTGGGTGGCGGTGGACGGACGGGCGGCGGGGTTGTTGGGCGCGGCCGACGCGGTGAAGGAAACCACGCCCGCGGCGCTCGCCGGTTTGCGTCGGGAAGGGCTGCGGCTGGTGATGCTCACGGGCGACACCCGGGGAACGGCCCAGGCGGTGGCCCGGGCCCTGGGGATCGACGAAGTCATCGCGGGCGTGTTGCCGAACCAGAAGGGCGACGTCGTCCAGCGCCTCCAAGCCGAAGGCCGCCGGGTGGCCATGGCGGGCGACGGGGTCAACGACGCCCCGGCCCTGGCCCTGGCGTCGGTCGGCATCGCCATGGGAACCGGCGCCGACATCGCCATGGAAAGCGCGGCCATCACCCTCGTCAAAGGGGATCTGCGGGGGATCGCCCGGGCGCGGCGGCTCAGCCGGGCGACCATGGGGAACATCCGGCAAAACCTGTTTTTCGCCTTCGTCTACAATTTGTTGGGGGTGCCGATCGCGGCGGGGGCGCTCTATCCGTTTTTCGGTTGGGTCTTGAGCCCCATGCTGGCGGCGGTGGCCATGACCTTCAGTTCCGTCTCGGTCATCGCCAACGCCCTGCGGCTTCGGCGGGTTTCCCTTTAGAGGGAAGCGTTAGGCGGGGGGCGTCAGGCGGCGGGCGAGCAGTTCGGCCACGGACGTGGCCACCGCGTCCTCGGTTTCGGTGCCTTTTAAACGAAGGTCCGCCGCCGATAGCGCCGACGCGGCCCCCACTTCCACCACCAGCACGGGAAAATCGGGAATCAGGGCCTGCACCTCGGCCACGTCCGCCAGGCCGATGGCGTTGGTGGTGGACACGACGACAAGCCCCGCGTCCAGAAGCAGGTGGGCCACCTCGGCGAAACGCCGCACCAATTCCTGTTGCGTCGACTGCCGGAAAATCAAATCGCTGTCCACGCCCAACAGCACGTTCGTTCCGTCCAACAGATAGGCCGACCGGCCCTGGTCAAAAAGGGATTTTTCCACCCGCCGGGCGTATTGGTGTTTCCCCGCCCCGGCGGCGCCCACGAACATGACCAGCGCCGCCCCGTGGCCGAACCGCCGGGCCCGGGCCTCGGCCGTCACCTCGCCCCGAATCCAGTTGAAATCCCGCAGGCGCGCCTCGGCGCGGAATTCGTCCTGGTCGTCCCGTTCGGCGGCGGCGATGATGCCGCCCCCGGCGATGTCGTAGCCGTCCACGATCACGAACCGCCCGGTGGCTTCCCCCTGGGCGATCTCGTCGAAGGCGATGGGCCGCGGGGTTTCCAAAATCACGTCCGCCACGTCGTGGCGGTCCACCCGGTCCTTGGCCAACGCCGTGGACCCGACGGTCGAAGCATCAATCACTTTTTTGATTTCCCGAAGGCGGACCGGCACCGCCTGGGTGTGGATCTTGAGTTTGTAGTCCTTGTTCTTCTCCAGCGGCTTCTTGCCCAGCCAGATCAGGTTGGCGCGGAACCGCGTGCTCACCTGGGGCGGGTGGGCCTCGTGGCTCATGATTTCGCCCCGGGTGATGTAGATCTCCTCGGTCAGCGTGAACCCGGTGGACCACCCGGCGTCGATCTCGGTCCGGGGCGCGGCGTTGAAGGCCTCGATGCTTTTGACGGTGCTCACCTTGTTGGACGGGGTGAACACCACCTTGTCCCCCACCCGCACCCGGCCCGCCTCGATGCGCCCGGCGACCAAACGCCGGTCGTCGCCCTGGCTGACGAATTTGTAAATGGCCTGGACCGGCATGCGGAAGGGCCGGTCGCTTTTGGAGGGAGCCTTTTCAAAGGCGTCCAGGGACTCCAACACCGTGGGCCCTTTGTACCAGGGCATGGAGGGGCTCCGTTGGGCCAGGTTTTCGCCGTTCACCGCGCTGATCGGGATGAATTGGCGCGGGGCGGCGGCGCCGATCCCGGCCAGGAATTCCCGGTACTCGGTTTCGATCTTTTTAAAATGGCTTTCGCTCCTGTCCACCAAATCCATTTTGTTGACGCAGACGATGATCTGGCGGATGCCCAGCATGGAGAGCAGATAGCCGTGGCGGCGGC
>DAOQNO010000067.1:0-7038 GCA_035332125.1 Elusimicrobiota bacterium
GGGCCTTCCAACACGTCGGCGGTGTTGCGGCGCCGGTCCAGCACGTAGGCGCTTTTTCCGAAAGATTTGGCGAAGCTCTTCAATTCGCTGGCCATGGAGCTGATTTCGCCGGGGTGGGTGAAGCGCTTGTCCCCGTTGGAGACGATCACCAGCGCCATGCCGATAAAGGGATACTGCAGGGGCTGGCCCTGGCGGTTTTTGCCCAGGATGAAGCCGCGCTGGCGGTCTTCCTCGTCGTAGAGGTTCGGCACCTGGGTGTCGAATTTGGAGATGATCTCTTTGCAGGTGTCCTCGGCCTGGTCCGCCGGCAGGATGACGATGAAATCGTCGCCGCCCACGTGCCCGATGAACCAAGACCCCACCAACCCGGCGGAGAGGGAGGCGCCCTTTTCCACGCTCAGGACCAGGCACTGGGCCGCCAGTTTGATGGCCTGGTCGCCGCGCAAAAAGCCGTAACGGTCGTTGAAGGCCTTGAAATTGTTCAAGTCGGCGTAGATGACGGCGAAGGGGTTCTGCTGGTGGAGTTGGCGCTCCATCTCCTGAATGATGCTGGTGTTCCCCGGCAGGTGGGTCAGGGGGTTCGCGTCCAACTCGCGGATGTTCCGGCTGATGGCGTTGTTGAGCCGGGCCAGGAGGCGCTCGGTGTCGATGGGCTTGGTCAGGTAATCGTCGGCGCCGGCCTTGAGTCCCGCGATCTCGTTTCGCTGGTCCGCCAGGGCGGTCAACATGACGATGGGCACGGTGCGAAGCGTGCTCGTGCGGCGCATGCTGCGGCAAAGGGAGTAGCCGTCGATGTCCGGCAGGTCGACGTCCAGGATGATGGCGTCGGGCGGGTTTTCCAGGGCGGTGCGCATGGCCGTCTTGCCCGTGTAGCACATGGACACTTCGAAGCCGCTCTCCTCCAGGAAATCCTTGAGAAAAATAGGCAGGTTGGCCTCGTCGTCGATGACGAGGATGCGCGGTTTTCGAGCGGGCCCGTTCTCCAGCTCAGCCAATGCCTAACCCCCCCGGGAAAAAATGTTCGCTTGAACCGAGGCCTCCGTCGCGGCCTTGGGCAGGGTGAACTTGAAGGAACTGCCCTGCCCCACTTCGCTTTCCACCCAAATTTTTCCGCCGTGGGCCTCCACGATGCCCTTGGCGATGGCCAGGCCCAGGCCCGTGCCCTTGGGGCCGCCCATCTTCTCGCGCGTGCCCGGCACCTGCTTGAAGCGCTCGAACAGCTGGTTGACGTAGTCCTTGGGAATGCCGATGCCCGTGTCCGTCACGGCCACGGTGATCGTTTCGCCCGAGTCCTCGGCCGAGACCGTGATGCGCCCGCCCTCGGGCGTGAACTTGTAGGCGTTCGAGATCAGGTTCGTCACCACCTGCTTCATCTTTTCCTCGTCCAGGGCCAAAATGGGGAGTTCCGCCGGCACCGCGACCGTTCCGGTGATCTTCTTTTTCTCAAAGAGCGGCGCGAAGAGGCCCACGATTTCCTCGATGGACTTGCCCAGGTGCACGTTGGTCTTCCGGATGTCCACGCGCCCGGCTTTGATCTTGGCCAAGTCCAAAATGTCGTTGATGAAGCCCGTGAGCCGCGTCGTGCTTTCCTGAATGATCCCGAAGGCCTTGGTGCGCTTCTCGACGGGGATCTGCTCCAGGGGCTTTCGGGTCATGAGCTCCACGTAGCCCGAAATGGCCGCCAGGGGCGACCGGAGCTCGTGGGAGACCGAGGACACGAAGTCGTCCTTCAACTGGTCCAATTCCTTGAGTTTCACGGCCATGATGTTGAACTCGTCCGCCAGAAAGCCGATTTCGTCCTTCCGGTTCACGTTGATGTGGGTGTCCAAATTGCCGTCGCCGATGGCCTTGGCGCCGTCCGCCAGCTGCCGGATGGGGTTCACCAGCTGGCCGGACATCCAAAAAGCGGCCAAAATCGCCAACATCAAGGCGCCCGCGGCCACCACGAAAACGATCCGCTGGACCCGGTTGACCTTCTCGGCCACGGAGGCCTGGACGTATTTGTCGTAAAGGCCGATGCGCGCGATTCCGTAGGACTGGTTCTGAACCATGATTTCCGTCGACATTTCACGGATCACGTCGCCGCCCGGGGTGTTGACGTCCCGCCGTTCGGGGCCCAGGCGGGCCGCCATGTCCAGGTCCGAATAAATTTGAAGGAACCGCACGTTTTCCCCCAGGGTGCGTTGGAGCGGCACGTGGGTGAAGGCCGCGTAGGCCAGTCCGGGGACGGACTTCTCCAAGCTCTTGATGAAATTGGAGGCGATGACCGGGTCCGAGGATTCCACCGCCTCCTCGCACACCCGCTGAAAGCTGGCCAACAAGGTCTTCTGGCTGGAGGCGCTGTCCACGACGAACAAATTCCGGAGAAAAAACAGCGTGGACAAGCTGATGCCGCCCACCAGGGACGCGATGATGAGAACGGTGAAAAGACTGAGCCGGGCGCGGAGTTTCATAGAGGGGTACCCATCACTTATATTTATGCGACGAACGGGCCAAAATCAAGGCCTTTGTGGGCCCCGGGGGGCGGGGCTATTTCTGCGTTTCGATGATCTTGACGGGAGAACCCGCCTTCAGGTCCTGGGGTTTCTGGGTGACCACCAATTCCCCCGCCTCCAAACCTTTGTTGATGAGGGAGAATTGACTGGACACGTAGCCGACCTCCACGTCGCGGGCGTCGGCTTTGTTGTCCTTGGTCACCACATAGACCCGTTGGCCCGTGGGGGTTTTTTCGAGCGAATCGTTGGGAACAAACAGGGCGTTGTCCTGTTCGAAAATGGTGATGCGGGCCCGGGCGAACATGCCGGGGAGGAGCAACCCGCCCTCGTTCTCCAGCCGGGCCTCGACGCCCAGCGTGCGGCTGCCCTGGGTGACCATGGGGTTGATGTTCTCGACCCGGCCGGTGAATTCCACGTTCGGGTAGGTGTCGACGGTCAAAACGACCTTCTGGCCCGGGAAAATCCGGTCGATTTCCTTTTCAATGACGCCGATGGACACCAGCACGGTTTCGATGTTCACCAGGGTCGCGACTTTCTTGGCCGGGGTGACGAATTCCCCCACTTCGGCGTCTTTGTCCCCCAGAATGCCGTCCCGGGGAGACCGAAGGACGGTCTTTTCCAATTCCAGGGCCGCCAGGTCCGAGGCCACCCGGGCCTCTTCCAGTTTGTTCAGGGAGACGCCGCCGATGGCGTAGAGCTTCTCCATCTGCTCCAACTCCAGCCGGGCTTTCTTCAATTTCAGGTAGGCGTCCCGCTGGCTGAGCCGGGCGATGATGTCGCCCTTCCGCACCTTGTCGCCCTGGCGGAACTCAAAGAGGTCGATGCCGCCTTCCACTTCGAAACGCAAAGGGATTTCCGAGCCGCCCTTGATGGAGCCCACGGCGATCATCATGTCCTGGAAATGGTCGGGTTTCATTTCGAGCACGTTCACGGCGATGGTGCCGCTGCCGGTGTTCTGGGCGGGCCCTTCGGCGGGTTTGCCGCCCATGAGCTTCATGACCAGCCACATGAGGAAGCCGACGACGATGAAAGCGCCGGCCATGGCGACGAACTTGTGCTTTTTAATGAATTCGGCGCCCTTCTTCTTACCGGCCCCGGCGTGGACGGGGGGCTTGGCGGCGGGGGCGGCGGGTTTCGCCGGTCCGGCTTCGGGCGTGTGGGAATGCGGTTTATCGGTCAATGAAGATCATCCTGGTGTAAATAAGTTGCGACAGTTATACCAAATCCGGCCGCGGAAGGTAAATCCGAATTTCGCCTTCCGGCGTACCGGTCCGGGATTTCCATGGCGGACTATATATGTATACACCCGATGGTTCCCGGGTTTCAAGGATTAATTAAAAAGAAAGCCCTTGTAATATTTGACAGCGCCAATACAATTTAATAGAAATACCCCGTGTGGTTGGGTCCCCTGCTTGAAAGCCGAGTCTTTGGCCGCTCTCACCGAAGGCGGTCGACGCTCGGTTTTTGCATAGGGGGTCAGGAAGCTCCGCCGTCAAGGCCGGCTCCCTGTCCCCTTACGGTGGAGACCCCATCGTGATTCGGTGAACTTGAGCTGTTCGACCGCGCGCTGAAGCGCGGTCGGATTCTCTCCAACGAAGGAGGCAACACACAAATGAGAAACTGGACAGTGGCACTCGCCGCTTTGGCGCTCGCCGGTTCCCCGGCGTTCGCTGCCGATGCGCTGGGTCTGAAGAACATCTCCACCGACGGCTCCATCGAAGTGTTGGGCGTGTCGGCCAACAACGAACAAGATTATTCCGACCCCGCCAACGACCATCGCGGCGACACGGTCACCCGTGTCCGCGTCGGTCTTTCCGCCGACGTGACCGAGGACGTTAAAGCGCGCGTGGAAGCGGTCCGCAACCCCAGCACGACCTCCGCGGCCCAATACGGAAACGCCGCCCGCCCCACCGACCTCAACACCGAACAATCGGCGTTCAAGTTCCAGAACGCTTATTTGGACTTGTCGAACTTCCTCAGCTTGGACAGCGTTCGCCTGGGCCGCCAATACGTTGGCCGCGCCAACGACGCCATTGTCTACTTCGGCCCCGTGAACGACGACCTTCTGGGCGTCAGCGCCTTGGACGCCCTGGCCGTCTCCAAGAAAGTCGGTCCCGTCACGTTGCTCGGCGTCACCGGCAAAGTCTCCGATGACGACGTCATCGCGACCACCTCCACGGCCACCGACGCGGGCGACACCGCCGGCGACGTGAACGCCTCCTGGATCACCGCGTCCTCGGACGAGCTGATCAAACTCAAAGACCTCAAAGTGCCCCTGGAAATCGGTTATTACAGCATGACCAATTCCAACGCCGCGGCGACGAGCGACAACGCCAATCTGTCGATCATCGACCTCCGGGCGGGCGTGCAGTGCCCCAAAGACAGCTTCAAAGTCATGTTGGAATACGCCATGAACGGCGGCCAGCAGAACGCCGGCGCGACCAAAACCAAGTTCAAAGGCTCCCTCCTCCTCCTGACCGCCTATTGGAAGGGTGAGGACAACGCCTACGGCGTTCACGCCGACTTCGCCAGCGCCTCCGGCGACGACACGGCCGACACCAACGACAAATCGTTCCACGACATCGCCGGCGACTACCGCTGGGGTGAAATCCTGAGCAACGACAACGTCGCCGATGTGGGCGTCGGGTTCGACTCCGGAGCCCAGGGCCCCGGCTTGAACATCGTCAAAATCGGCGGCCACTACGTCCTGCCGGTGGTCGACAAGAAAGTCAGCCTCCACGCCGACTACATCATGGCGAAGACCTCCAAATCGGTCACTCTCGCCGGCGGCACGAGCAAAAAGATCGGCAACGAAATCGACCTCGCCGTGAAGTACAAACACAGCGACAACGTGATGGCGAAAGTCGGTTACGCGATGCTCTCCCCCGACGATGTGTTGACGGGCGGCGGCTCGGCCCAAGACGACCAGGTTTCGAAAGCGTTTGCGAAACTGTTGGTCAAATGGGGCAACAACTAATTCGCCTCTGAACCATCTTTAAAGAAAACCCCCGCCCCGGGTTACCGGGGCGGGGGTTTTTCTTTTTATGGTAGAATCGGCCCTGATGATTCAATTCAAAATCCGCTGCCGCCTGGCGCTTCCGGCTCTCCTGTCCCTCGCCGGTGCCCTTCGGGCCGAGCCCGGTTCCCTGAACCTGGGGGTCGACTACGGTCTTCGCGGCGTCGCCACCCTGAACCCCGACGCCAACGGGTCCACGTCCGGAACCCTGAATTACTATTCCCAATCGGCCCGTCTGTCCCTCGCCACGGAACTCTCGCCGGGCGTGGACGTGGACTTTCGAATTCGCTCCCTCAATGTGTGGGGCCTGGAAGGGTCGGGAGCCCCCCTCGTCCGCTACCCCGCGGCCGACGGAACGCCCTGGGTCGAGCGGGCCGCCGCCCGCCTGGCCGGCCTTGCCTGGAACCGCCTGACCCTCACCCTGGGACGCCAACCGTTCCTTCTGGGCGACGGGGTCCTTGTTTCCGACGATGAATTGGGCTTTAACGGCCTCCGGGCGGACGTAAAACTGCCCAAGAACCTCGACCTCACCCTTTTCACCGCGAAGATTTCCGAATCCCTGGGGACGGGCGACGATTCCGACCTCATCCTCGGGTCCCTGGGGTTCTCGCGCGACATCAATCGTTGGGAATTGTCCTGGCTCCGGGAAAAAACCGGCGCCGCTTCGGTGTACCAGCTGGCCACGGGCACGGCCGCGGCCACCGACGTTCGGCGGGATTTCATCGACCTTCGGCTTTTCGGCGACTTAAAAGACGCCTACTACAAGTTGGAATTGGCCTTTGAAAGCGGCGAAGCCCAGATCGGCGGCGCGAACACCTCCATCGGGGGGTCGGGGCAACGCATTGAACTGGGGGCCCAAACCGACGCCTCCCGTTGGGGGCGGTTCGGCGTGAAAGCCCTTTACGCGTCGGGCTCGGGGGACGACGCCGGCACCCCGACCAAGGACGAAAGCTTTCAACCGTCTTTTACCCGTCGGTGGGATGGGTTTGAACGGGCGGGATTCGGATCCTTTTTCGGCGCTTCCCTGTCCGACGTGTTCAACGCCTCGGCGCCTTTTTCCAACGGGGGCTCGGGCCTTCCCCTCGGGGCCTCCGGCATTAAAACCCTCGGCCTGGGGTTGTCCACGGTCCAAAAGGTGAAATGGACCGCGTCCCTGGATTACTACCTTTTCGATTCCCGGGTCAAAGTGTCCGGTCTCAATTCCCTGGGGTCGGAAGCGGACCTGACCTTGGTCTACCGGCATTCCGGTTACGTGACCTTCGCGGCCGGCGCCGCTTACTTTTTCCCCGGCGACCTCTACGGCCCCGACGCTTCCCGCGTGAGCCGGTACACCGCCGAAACCCAAATCCACTTCTAACCCCTTTTCCGTGTTTCGGAATTTTCCTCTTTTCCTAACGACCGACCGCCGGCGCCGTTTCGGCGGCGCCTTGGCGTTGCTGGCGGCCCTCTCGGGTTCGGTCGGATGCGCGCGCCCCGGCGTGAACGTGGAAATGTCGCGCTGGGTTGGTCAACCCTACGCCCGGGTGC
>DAOQNO010000068.1:0-7004 GCA_035332125.1 Elusimicrobiota bacterium
TTCGGCGCCCTGGGAGCCGGCGCCTCGCGGGAGCGCCAGGTCCTGATCCTGCGGGCGCACTGCGAGCTGGCGCGGAGGACCGGCCTCCCGCTGATCCTCCACGCCATCCGGGCGCACGCGATGCTGCTCGAGGTGCTCCAGCAGGAGGCGGTGCCGCCCTCGATCCTCCACAGTTATTCGGGCAGCGCCGAGATGGTCCCCGCCTTCTGCCGCCTCGGGCACGCCATCTCCCTGGCCGGGTCGATCACGCTGCCGGGGGCGCCTTTTACGGCCATGGCCGGGGTCCCCTTCCAAGTGACCCTGACCGCCCGGGACTCCTTTGGCGGCGTCGTCCTGCCCTTTTCGGACAACGTCGATATCTCGGCTTTGGTGGGGGACAGTTCGGTCAACGGCGGCGCCACCTTCGTGCCGGGGGCGGATTTTGTGAACGGCGTGGCCGTGGCCACCGTGACTCTTTTTGGAACGACCATCGGGGCTCTCAACAACACCCTCACCGCCACCGCCCAGCTCTTGTATCCGGGCCAGGTCACCCGGGCGACGGGCTCCATCGGATTGACCGTCGAGCCAAACGTGTTTGATCACGTCCTGTTGGCGTTTCCGGGGGAAACCTTGACGCCCGGCACCGGGGCGGGAAAAACCGGCGCGGCGAACACCGCCACGGCGGGAATCTCCGTGCCGGTGGTGAACGCCTACCTGGTGGACCAATTCCACAATCCCATTCGGACCGACCGCAACCCCGAGCCGGGGCTTTACCCCGTTTCCGTGAGTTTCGTGTCGATCACCCACCCCGGCACCGACACCGTGCCGGCCGCGCAGTTGGTGGCGGCGGGGAACCAACTGTCCATGAACAACGCCTTCTCCTTTTTGGCTTCGGGCGTGGCCCACATCATCCAAGCCACGGAGGCCACCAACGGAACGACGGACTCCACCTCCATTTCGGTCTTGAGCGGCGCCGCCGCGAGTTTTGAATGGTCCGCCATCGCGACCCCGCAGTCGGCCGTGGCGCCTTTTCTGGCGACCATCCGCGCCCGGGACGCCATCGGCAACACCGTTACCACCTACAATTCGGCGGCCGTCGTGTCGGCGAACGACTGCGTCGGCACGGGCCTGGGCGCCAACACCGTCGACGTGGACCAGGTCACCGCCGGGGTCCAGACGAGCGTCACCTTCGTCAACGGCGTTTGGACCGGGGCCGTCAAAGTGACCAAACAAAAACTCAACGTTTGCTTGAACGTGGACGACAGCGGGGGGCGGATCGGCGATTCGAACCCGTTCCGGGTCAACGCCGGGCCTTTGGCCATGCTTTGGTTCACGTTGCCCGGAGAAATCTACACGCCGGGCGCCTACCCCGGCAACGCCCTTTCGCCCAACAGCGCCACCGCCGGCGATTTGCTCACGGTCACCATTCGAGCGGTGGACGCCAGCTGGAACCAAGTGGCCTTGGGCGGGGCCGAACCCCTGACGTTGACCTCGGCCACCGGGTTTATCGACGCGCCCGGCGCTCTCGTCATGCCGGCCATCGGCGACACCACCGTGGCGGGGGTTCGGGTTCGCACGGCGTTGCCGGCGGCCCAACGGTTGGCTGCCGCCATCACCTCCACCAACGGCCAGAGCAACATTTTCACCGTGAACCCGCGCCCCTACGATCGGGTCGTGATCGCGCTTCCGGGGGAGACGCTGGCCCCCGGGGTTCCGCCGGCGACGGAACCCGACGGGAAAACGGGGGTCGTTTCCACCCAGGCGGTCAACACCGCCTTTCCCGTTTCGGTGTACCTGACCGACGACTATTTCAACCCCGTGGTGAACCCCCCCGTTTCCGGGTGGCCTTCCCTTCAATTTCAGTTGACGCTGCCGGTGGCGGGCACCGTGACTTTCCCGGCCCCCAATCCCTACGCGATGGCCGGCGGCACCTTGTTTAACACCGTGACCCTGGGCAACCTGGGCGTCAACACCTTTGCCGTGACGGACACCTTGGTCGCCACCAAAACGGTGACCGCGACGGTGAACGTGGATCCCGGTCCGTTGTCCTATTTCACGGTGTCCGGCGTGGCCAACAAAAACGCGGGCGACGCCATGGCCATCACGGTGACGGCCTTCGATCAATTCAACAACGTCGCGACCAATTTCGGCGGCGCGGTGCGGCTGGAGCTGTGGAGCGACGGCGTGCCCGTGGCCTACGACGGGGCGATCGTGCCCTCCACCATCACTTTCGTGCCCAACCCCGTGACCGGCGGCGTGGTTTCGACCAACGTGGTCGTCAATTACGCCGGAAAACAGTTGGGCCTCGGCGCCGACCGCCTGCAAATCCGGGCCTACTACAATTTGCCGCCTTTGAAAGAGGGCTTCAGCGGCTTTTTCGATATTTACGAACTGGCCGTCATGTCCGGCGTCGTTGTCGTCCTTCCGGGGCAATCCTTTCAGCCGGGGGGCACGCCCAATAAAATCAACAGCCCCGACGCCAAGACGGCGGGGGACGCCATCGCCGTCACCGTCTACGCCGTGGACGCCCACGGCAACAAGATGAATTTCAACGGCCCCGTGAACCTGTCCGTGCCCGACCCGTCGGTGTCGGCGAGCTTCAGCAGCCCCGTCAATTTGGTGAACGGGTCCGGGTCCACCTTTGGTTTCATCTACACGGCCGGAACCCACGTCGTGTTGGCTTCCCACACGGCGACCGGTTTCACGGACACGTCGTCGGTTCAAATCAATCCGGGATCCTACAACGCGGCGGCGGGCAAATTGTTGTTGCTGGCGGCCGGCGAAACCCAACGCCCCGGTTTCGCCTCGGGCAAATCCGGCGCGGCGATCCCGGTCACCGCCAACACGAACACGACCTTTACGATCGTGGCCTGCGATCCCTTCTACAACATGGATCCGGCCTATTCCGGGGGGAATTTTTCGCTGTCTTCCAACGACGGCGCGGTGAGCCTGACGGGGTTGAACGTGACCGCCGGGTCGGGGACCGTGACGAACCTCTATTTGCGGGGGAGCGCGCTCATCAATCCCGTCCGGGTCACGGTGACGGACCCCGCGAACCCGATCAACAAAACGAATTATTCCGACGTGCCCATCTTGCCCGGCGCGTTCTTTGACATCAGCGTTCCCACCACCACGGTCGTGGGCGCGCCCTTTGCCATGACGGTGAACCTGATCGATCCGTTGACCGGTTTGCCCGGGCCCGCCTACAACCACACCGTCTTTTTTGAAGCGCAAACCTCGTCCGGAGCCCCCAGCACCGTGTCTTTGGGCGTCTTGAGCGCGAATCTCGTGGCCGGACAAGTAACGATCCCGCTGCAGCATTACGATCACGTGGAAACCATTCGGATCAAAGTGACCGACAATTTTAGCCGCTTGGCCTACACCCCCAACATCGCGGTCACCCCCAACGGATTAAAATACGTCGTGACGGCCCCGAACCGCAAAACGACGGACGACACGTTTCCCATCACCATCCAGTTGTTCGACGCCATCTTCGACGCCTTCCCCATTCGGGACATGGACCACGGCGTGTCCCTTCGGGTGGAATCCGGCGGCCTACCGGCGGTGGGCACCTACCCCGTGACCGCGGTGAGCCTGAATCAGGGGGAAACCCAATTCAACTTTAAATACACGAAAGCCGAACACATCGTGATCCTCGCTACCGGAACGGTGGGGAGCTTTCCCGTTTCCGGTTCCGACGACATGGACATCGATCCCGGCGCCTACGTGAAGCTTCAAGTGTTGGCCCCGGGCGAACTGGCGATCCCGGGCATCCCCTCGGCCACCGGCAAGGACTCCTCGGGGCTCCTCCCCCAATCGGCCCGGGAAGGATTCTCGGTCACGGTGCAGGCGGTGGACACCTTCTGGAACGTCGTGAGCTCGGTGTCGAGCCCCGCGACGTTGCGCATCAAGCTCTCGGCGGACGACGGGTCCCTGGCGGCCCAGCCCCAGGCCCCCCTGGTCAACGGCATCGCGAATTTCAACAACATCAAATTGACGACGCCGCCGCTCGTGACCCTCACGGCCCAGGACACCCTGACCCCCTCGGTCGTGACGCAGTCGGTGGCGATCCCCCTCACGGGCCGAATTTACGAAGCGACCTCGGTCTTGAATTTCGGCGATTATTACACGGGGCCGCCCCGGGATTTCCGGCTGACCGTGGCCCTCTTCCGTTTCGACGGTTCGACCACGACGGGTTTGGTGTCCGGCACCACCGGGGACTTTTACGTCGTGCCCCTGGACCCGTCCCTGCAGCCCCTGGATGTGACGAATTTGGTGAATCCGACCCCGACCTATCCGGCCGAACCCAATAAATTCCAAATGGATCCCTCCGGGGTGGTGACGCTCACGCTGTCTTATCGCACCGCGGAAAACGTCATCTTCCGGATTTACGACGCCGACGGCTGGCAAGGCTACAGCAACAACCGGGTGCCCATCGCTTTCGTGCCGCGGGACGTCACCTACAGCGTGACCCAGCCGACCGAATCGACCGTCGGCCCCCCCGCGGCCTTCTCCATGGTCATCGTGTCCTCCGACGCGGACACCGGCACGGTCGCCAAGAATTTTTCCTCCACCTTCACCATCACGCCCATTCGGGTCGTGGACGGATTGCCGGGGGCGGGCGTCCTGCAGGTCACCAACGGATCCATGGCGGGCGGGCCCGTAACGCTCCAGCAAGCCTACACGGAAGCCGGGTTGTTCCGGTTCCGGATCGACGATGGAACGCGGTTTTCCGACAGCCCGATCATCAACATGAAGCCGGGGTCCCTGGCCAGCCTTTCCCTGGCGTTGCCCGCTTCCCTGGAAGCCGGGACGACCGCCCAAATCCAAGTGACGCTCTTGGACGGATTCTCGAATCCGATTCCGAATCTGCCCACGATCCTGTCGCTGGACAACAGCGCCCTGGGCACGCTGTTGAACCCCTCGGGACTGAGCAACGCGTTTGGCCTTCTGAACGTTGATTTTCAAGCTTCCGCGGGCGGGTCGGGCCCGGGCACCTTTATCGCGCGGTCCGGGTCCTTTAGCGCCAGCCAGGGCTTCCGGCTCCTGGGACCGCCCGTCACCTCCTTGAGTTTCTCCGGGTACGGCCAATCCACCGGCAAGGGAAGCGCCTTGAAAACCGGGGACCTGGTGACGATCAACGCCGCCTACGAGGCGGGCATGGCCTTGACCGAGGTTCGGTATTCCGTGGACGGCGGTCCGTTCCTGGTGTACGGCGGGCCCTTCGCCTTGCCGGGGATCGGCGTTCATTCGGTGCGCCACTACGGCGTCACCCAGGCCGGGTTCACCCACGTGGAATCGACCCGGACAAGCCCGACAATATACGTGTCCGCCGCGACCTCCTCGGACGAGGGCCTGGTCAACTACCCGAACCCCTTCCAAGCCGGGCGGGACGTGACGTTCCTGGAATACAACCTCGCCCAGGCCTCCAACGTGACCCTGACCATTTACGACGTGATGGGCCAAAAGATCTACGAAACCGAGGTGTCCGCGGGCCAGACCGGCGGCCAGGCCGGGTTGAACCGGATGGCCTGGGACGGCCGCAACGCGGACGGCGAAACGGTCGGCAACGGCGGCTACATCGCGGTGCTGGAACTGAAAGCCGACGGAAAAACGTTCCGGCGAAAGGTGGCGGTGCGTAAATGAATTTCCGAGGACTTCGGCGAAGCCTGGTCAACGCCCCCGTGGCGGTCCTTTTGGCGGCCGCCGCTCCGGCGGCCCGGGCCGAAGTCACCTTCGGCGACGCCGGGGACTATTTGCGGTTCGGGGCGGGCGCCCGCGCCCTGGGCATGGGCGGGGCGTTCACCGCCGTGGCGGACGACACGACGGCGGAATATTGGAACCCGGCCGCCCTCGCCTTCCTGGACGAATACCAATGGGTGACCATGTACGCGCCCTTTGCCCTGGGAACGAACATGTACTACGCGGCCGTCGGCGTTCCCCTGGGTCCCCAGGGGGCGGTGGCCGCCTCGGACATCATGCTGCGGTCCGACGGTTTTCAGGGCCGGGACGACCTTAATTTCGCGTCGGGCAACGACGGTTCCATCGTGCACAACGCTTTTTCCGTTTCCTACGCCCGTCCTTTCCGGGACGCGTATTCCGTGGGGGGCCGCCTTCGCTTTTTGCAGCAAACCGTGCTTTCCAATTCGGGCAACGCGTTCGGGCTCGATCTCTCGGGCTACACCCGCCCCTGGAACGGCGTCAGTTTCGGCCTGTCCATCAGCAATCTCAACCGCCCGCGAATCACCCTGGCGTCGGACCCCGACGTTTTTCGCCGATCCTCCCGCGCGGGCGTCGCCTACCACGGGCCCGACAACCGCTTTTTGGTGGCGTTGGACGCCAACAAAACCGATGGTCAACGGGCCTACGTGGCCGCCGGCCTTGAATACAACCCGCTTTCCCTGTTAAGCTTGAGGACCGGTTGGGACCAGAAGGGAACGCTCACCGCCGGTTTGGGCGTGGCTCTCCGGACCGTGAAAGTCGATTACGCCTTTTCCACCCAGTCGGACGTGGGGGATTTTAATAAGGTATCTTTGACATGGCGGTGGGGGAACGTCTACCGCACACGCATCGAGCCCGCCGGCATCGTGCCCGAGACCGAGGCCATCTACGTGGAAGGCTTGGAGAATCAGGTGAAATTCCACGTGGGCGTTCCGAAATTCCGGCTGGTCAAGTGGACCTTGACCGTGACCGACGTGGACGGGCGCGTGGTGCGAAGTCTGGGCGACCCCGCCTCGCCGCCGAATGGGTGATCTGGGACATGACGGATTCCGGCGGGAAGCCGGTGCGCCGCGGACGCTATCACTACGTGTTCCGAGTGGAATACAAGAACGGCAAGATTTGGGAAGAGCGCGGGAAGTTCCGGCTGGATTACAAGACGAACTCGGTCGGCGGCGTCGACGTGAACGTGAAGGGCGACGCTCCCCCCGAACCCCCGCCGGCGCCGGTGGCGCCCACCTCGCCCGCGGTGCCGCTGGAGATCCCGGCGGAATCGGACGGCGCCGGGTCGGTCCCCGGCAATGGGG
>DAOQNO010000069.1:0-6946 GCA_035332125.1 Elusimicrobiota bacterium
GTGACCCCGTGGAAAGCCGCCCAGGCGAAGGGCGACCCGAGAAGCAGCCCGGCGAATCCCTCCGACGGCCACCCCAGAACCGGCCCCAGCCCCAGAGCCGCCCCTCCCAGGGCGGCGAAGAGAAACGTCCACAGGGCCGAACGAAGCCCGCTGTGGGGGAGCACGCCGCCGGCCGCCGTCCGCCGCAGGGTCAAATCGGCCGTGCCGTTTTCGAAACGAAGGGGCAAGCGCCGGTACCGCGCCGCCCCGTCTTGATCCACGAACCAGGGCAGGGGGTCGGCCGTGCCTTCCAGCGACCAGGCGGAGCGCACACGCTCCTCCCAGCGGACCTCGCTTTCCCCGTCCCGGCGGGCCGGGGCTTCGTCGGCCAGAAGGGAAGGCGGCACCTCCACCCAGGGCCGGTCGTACCCCCGCTCCGGAAAAAAGTCGAAGACGCGGATTTTGTAGTCGCCCGAAAAGGCGAGCACGCCGACGGCGAAAAACCGATTTTGATACTGGGTGTCCAACACTTCGACGCGGCGGGCGCCGTCGAAAAAGTCCCGAAGGGATTCCACCGTCGCCCGGTGGGGCGACCGGGTCCAGGCGCGGCGAAGGGCCAGGTACCCCCGGCGAATTTGACGAAGAAAGGGGTGGCGGAAGTTGTCGCCGTGGGCGTCCTGGCCGCCGGCCTGGGGAATGTTGTGGCCTTCCTCGTCCAATATTTCCCGAAGGTCGATCATCAGCGGAACCCCCAGCCGTTCGTAGGTCAGGAGGAGGGCGATGAAAGCCGCTTTGGGACCGCCGAGGTTCCGAAGGGACGGCTCGTCGTAATTGCTGGGAAACACGACGGCCCGACCGTTCCGGTCCCGCCGGGCGGCTTCCAGGGCGTCGCGCAGGGGGTTCAGCCCGTCCCCCTCTCCCCGGACCATCCGCTCGTAGGCGTGAAAGGGGTCCACCTCGTACACCTGTTCCTCGGGGTAGAGGCGAAGAAATTCCGAACGCCATTGATCGTTGCCGTATTCCGGGTAGGACTCCATGAGGAATTGAAAACGGCGCCCGCGGGCCGCGGCGTGGTTCTTGGCCTCGGTGATCACCTTGGTCCAGGCGTGCCACACGGCGTCTTTTTGGGGCGTCCCCAGCCGGTGGGCCATGTCGATCCGCACGCGATCCACGCCGGCGTCGATCAGCCGTTTCAGGTGGTCGATGAGAAACCGCTGGTAATCGGGGTTGGAGAAATCGGGATCGATTTGGTCCTTGCCCGGCGAAAAATGGCCGACCATCACCCGTGTGGGTTTTCCGTCTTTCACGATTCGAAGAAGCGCGTGGTCGAAATAACGGGCCAGAAGGCGCTCATCGGACCAGGTGGCCATGTCGCCGGCGACTTCGAATTTGTCCTTCGCCCAGGTGTAATTGGTTTCGTTCAACGCGTCCGGGGACAACCAGGGAACGAGATCCAGCGTGACGCGCAGACCCCAACGATGGGCCTCGGCCGTGAATTCGGCCAATTCCGCCCATCGGGCCTCGTTTGTCGTTGCGTCGAACGCCGCCGGGTTCCAGCGGGACATGTCCACGGAAAAATTATTCCCGAAGGCGTCCGAGAGCGGAACGGCCCGATCGCGCCCGCTTTCCCGAACGGTACCGACGGTCCGTTTGGTTTGATAATTTCGAACGAGGACTTTGACCGCCCCCGCTTCGAGCACGTGCTCCCCGGCGGTGGGGACGGTGTGCACGAGCGCCCCCAAGGCGCTCGGCGTGTAGAGCCCGTTGTAGAGGTAAACACCGCCGGCGCCGGCCCGGGCCAGATCCGGAAGCAGGCGGCGGATTTTGGCGACCGCCCGCTCGCTCACCACCCCGCCGTTTTCAACTCGGCTGCCGGCGTCCAACACGTTCACGGGGATCGTGAGCGTCGGGAACCGCGTTCCCGAGCGAGCGGATCGTACGCTCCCCGCCAGGACGACCGCGGGCAGGGCGGCCTGCCCTCCGGGGGTCGACGCGGCCAGGAGTCCCAGGGCCGCCAGCCCGGCCAGGCCCCAGAACGCCGTTTGTCCGACGGCCGTTCGGGGTTCGTGAGTTTCGGCGGCCTCCCGGGAGCCCATCCAGGGAAGCGCCAAAAAACCGGCCCGGCGTTGAAGATAGGTCAACGGTTCCGTCACGGCCAGCCAAGCCCCCCCGCCGCCCCGGCGTGCCGTCTGAAAACGTCGCACGCGCCGGGATTCGTGGTGGGCGACCATCGGACGGAGAAGCCCCCCCAACCATTCCCAGGCGCCCCAGGGGGACACCAGGTTCCGATGGACGAACACGACGATTCCGTCGCCGTCCCGGACCGTCAAGGCCCCGAAGAAGGCGGCTTCCCGGCCCACGCCCCGGCGCCGGGCCTCGGCCCGGAGGGTCTCCCCGTTCACGACGTCCACACGCACGCGTTCCCGGGCCGCCGGCGGGACCCCGGCCAAAATCTCCTCTTCAAAGGAGCGGACGGTGATGTCCCGGGGCGCCGCCGCCGGCCGTCGCAACAACCCCAAACCGCTCAGGGCCAAACCCGCGTGGTAGGCGGCCCACGCCCAAGGAAGGCGGCCGGCCCATTCCCCCGCGCCGACCAGCGGGACGCCGAACGTCCCGAGCAAGGCGGGAAGGAGCGCGCCGGACAGGGCGAACACCGCCGACCAGAGAAGGGCCCGGAGCGCGCTGTGGGGCAGGGCGGGATTATTTTGATTGCGATGAACGTCCCGCACGGCTTCCCGCGAAAACCGCAGAAAGGTCTCGAAAGAGGCTTCCGCGGATCGAAGAAGGTCGTCATCGCCTTTTCTTTTTCGTTCCTCGGCCCGGTCAAAGATCGCCGCGGCCACGGCCCGAAGATTCCCGTCCTCGGCGGCCAGCAGCCGCCGGGCGTAGGCGGCGAAATCTTCCGGGGCGACGGGATGGGGATTGTTGAAAAAAACTTCCGGGTCGTTCCGCGCCATGGCGCGAACCCAGGGCGCGGCGGGGGATTTTCCGTAGCGCTCGAACCATCGGCCCGCCAGAGCGGCGGCGTACCGTTCCAAATTGGCGGTGCCGGCGGGCATCGCCTCGGCCTGGGCCGCCAACAGGCGGTCGACGTCCTCCACCGGGAGCCCCAGGCGCGGGGCGAGGACGGCGGCCGGTTCCCGGAGAAGGGCCCGTCCCTTAACGGTCACGTACATTCGAACGGCCAAAAGGCGAAGGTCCAGATCGGGGACTTCCGTCAACCATTGGCCGATTTCCCGGGGACTTTTCCGTCCCGTTTCCTCACAAAAACGGCTGAACACCCAGGACACGGCTCGAAAGTAGGGGTGGGTGTCCTTTTCGTCGAACCGCGAGGCGTACATGAAATTGACCGATTCCAGTTTGAAGCGTGGAACGGGCCCCAGGGCGATTTCGGCCAATAGGGCGTCGCGTTCGCCGCCGTTCAGGCGGTGTTCGGTTTCGTGGATCGCCGCCGATTCAAACAAATCATCGGCCACTTTCCCCACCGCGTCCGCGCCGCGGGGCCATTGACGCCGATAGACCTCCCCCATTCGAAGTCCCCGGTAATCCGGCGGAAGATCGTCCCCGGCCTTCAGAACCCGAACCACGTTGTCCGCCGAGCGGCGATTCACGTTTCGGTGGACGATGGTGAACCCCAGGGCGTAACGGCCGTGTTCCTCCACGCCTTCCACCGTTTTCAACCCTTGGTAGCCGTCGAGCGGTTCCACGTAATAGACGTCGGGATAAAGGCGGGAGACCCGAAGGATGCGCAACAGGTTCAAGGCGAACTCCGGCGGCGCGCTGTTGGGAAAGAGGATCAAATCCCGCGGGCGAAGCATGGCGTTGACGCTGTGGAGAAGCTGATAGAAATCCTCCGGCACCTGCATTTCGCCGGAGGCGCTCAGGGCGCGCATGGATCGTTCCATCGACAAGAGGCGTTGAACGGCCGCGGCTTCGTCGGGATTCAGCGCGGCCTTCTGGGCGGAGAGAAGCGATTGAATTTCGTTGAGGCGGACGGCGGGGTTGACGATCGTGGCGGGCGGATTCACGGGAGCGGCCGGCGTCGCGGGCCCCGACGCCGCCAGCCAACCCGCGGACATCAAAGCGCCCAGGATCGACGCCACCGTGCGGCCCCGCTTCAACGGGGTTTGAACAAAGGTCCGCTGGCCGTCGCCCGTGAAACGCCAGGCGAATCCCAAACGGGAACCACCGGCGAAATCCGCCCTCAGGCCGGGGCCGGGGGCGTCGTCCGTCCGCTCGACCCCTTCCAAAACGAGGGGCCGGGGGAACGCGTTGTACAGGGCCCGGGCCGCTTCGGGAGACTCCAGGGCGGCGCCGACGGCAAAGGGCATTTGCCGTTCGCCCTCCAACGGATCCGGGGTGAGGAACCGTTTTTCGCCGGCGAACAGTTTCTCCAGGGGGGTCCGTTCCTGGGCGAACACGGCGAGATAGGAGGATCCCGCGGCGGGATCCACGCGGGAGAGACGGGGCACGGCCTGAACCACCACGCACCCCGCCTCGGCCAGTCGACGGTCCATGGATTCGGCGTGAAAGCCGCCCGTCACTAAGATGGGGTTCCGGGCGGACTTCGACCGGACGGCTTGGAGGGTTTTGACCGTCATGGCGGCGTCCCGGGCTTCGGCCTCCCGGTAAAAATCCGCAAAGGGCCGGAAGCGGGGGTCGTCGACCTCCCCCGCGGCGGGGGCGGAACGCCATTCGGACCATTCCGCGGGGGAAAGTGAGAAGTCGACCAGTTTTCCCGCGAGGTAAAGTCGGCGGTCCCGGGCCGCGAGAGCTCGTTCGTCGGGGGTGCGGGCGAGGCGGCCGTAGGCCCCCGCCTCCAGGGCGTCCAACTCCCGCATCAATTCGTCGGCGCGCAGGCGGTCGGCCGCCAGGACGTAGCGAAGATAGGTTTCCATCGAAGGGAAATGAACGAGGCCGACGCCGCGATCCCGGCAAAGATCGGCCAGGCGGCCGTAAAAAGCCGCCGCCGACAGGGCGCCCAGACGGTACGACGCCCCCCAATCCAGCAATTGACCGGTTTGAACCGCCGTCAAACGGGGGAGCAGGGCCTCCAGCAGGCGGCGACGCTCCCGTTCCACGGCGTCGAAATCCAGGCTTTTTTCCATGGCGAAGGCCTGGAGAAAAGCCCGGACGGCGGTTTGGGGCAATTCCGGCGGGGCGGCGTCGCTCACCGCCCGGGCGTATTCCCCCAGGCCGGTCCGGCGGTCGCGCCGTCCCTGCACCACCGCGTCGAAGCGGGACAAGGCGGGCGAAAACGTTTGGCCTTTCCGGGCGGCCGTCTCGGCTTTCCAGCCGTCGATGGCTTTTTGTAGGCCGGGGCGGATCGGGGCCGATCGAAGGTAGGCGGCGACGTTGGCGTCGTACCGGGCCTTGTCGTCGACGCCGACCAGGACCGGAGCCGGTTCGGCGAGGGTCATCAGGGCGTGGACGGGGCCGGAGATTTTGTTGGTTCGAAGGAAGTAATCCGCCGAGGTTTGAACGGCGTCCCGCTCGGGCCGTTGGCGGTAGGCCGCCAGGTCGACGGCGTCGAACACTCCCTCCAAGGCCACCAAATCCCCCAGGCGGTGGGCGGCCAGGGAAGCGAGCGTTTTCCCGAGATTCGATTGGGCTTCGGGGTTCAAATGCACGTCCTGCAGGTGCACCAACACCGCGTTGGGCGGTCCCGGGGGCACCACCAAACCCCGCACGGTGATGTTTTCCGCCGGAAGGGCCTCCAACACCCGAGCCACCCGCTGGCGAAGGGCCGGGGGAACGGAGAAATGGACGGGGGCCGGTTCGGGGGCGGGCGTCGGCCAAGCGGCGGTCACCCGGGCCGCGTCCACCGACGGTCCGGGCAGGGAAGCCATCGCCAGGGTGCGCCGTTGGGCGTCCTGGGAGCGGCGGCGCTCCGACCAAAAATTGGATTCCGGCGCCGCGGCCAAAAGGACGCTTTGGACGAAGTAAACGGCGGTTAAAAACGCGCCGAGAAATCGACGCCAGGAGGTCGCCGAACGGGAAGGATTGATGCGGGGTCCCATATCCTCTAATTTAAACGAGGAAGGACGAGAAGAACCTTAAATTAATGTAACCTTTTTGTAAATGTTAGGGCGGGGAACCGACGGGGCTTAAGAGGTGCTCAAACAGTTGGTTGGAAAGAATCCAACCCCGGCGGGTGGGGAGATAGGCCTCGCCCGAGCGGGTTAAAAATCCGAGGGCCGCAAACCGCTCCAGAACGGGACCGTAGTCCGCGAGGGCCTCGGGCGACGGGCGAACGCCCTCCCGGAGCCGGAGGCCCAGCATCAGGTCCTCCCCGCGGCGCTCGGCCGCGCCCAATTCAACGACGTCCGCCACGGGCCCCGCGCCGGATTCGATCGCGGAGAGATAATCCGTCAACGATTCGTGATTTTTCCGACGGCGCCCCCCGACGTACCAGGCCGCCGAAACCCCCGCCCCCAGGCACTCCACGTTGCGCCAATAACGAAGGTTGTGGCGGCTCTCCTTTCCCGGCCGGGCGAAATTGCTGATTTCGTAGTGCACAAACCCCGCCGCCGCCAACCGATCGGCGGCGATTTCGTAAAGCTCCGCCTGAAAATCCGGATCCGACGCCACGCCGGACTTCTTGAAATAGGTGGCGTCCTCCACCGTGAGCGCGTAGGCCGAAAGGTGGTCGGGGGCCAGGGCCAGCACGCGGTCCAGGGTGTCCCGCCAGCCGTCGGCCGTCTGGCCGGGCAGACCGAACATCAAATCCACGTTGACGTTGTCGAACCCCGCCGTGCGCGCCGTTCGAAAAGCCGTTTTAAATCCGTCGAACGTGTGGAGCCGCCCGAGGGTTTTCAACAAGCGGTCGTCGGACGACTGCAGGCCCAGGCTGAGCCGGTTGAACCCGGCGGCCCGCGCGGCGGCCATTTTTTCGAGCGCGGCCCCTTCGGGGTTGGCCTCGAGGGTGGCCTCCCAATCCGGCGCGGCCGGAAACAGCGTCGTCACG
>DAOQNO010000070.1:0-6939 GCA_035332125.1 Elusimicrobiota bacterium
GGTTCTTGGCCACCCGGGGCACGCCCGCGGCGTTGGTGCGGACGCGGGCGGAGGCCCGGCGCCTGGCCCCGCGCCCCGGCCAGGGGTTTCTGTTTCGTCGCACCGACGCCGTCATCGTCGCTTCCCGCGCCCTGGGCGAGGCCTACACGGCCGCCTACCCCTTTTTGCGGGAACGAACGCGGGTGGTGTTTCCCGGGGTGGCCCTTTCACCGGCGACGGCGGAACCGCCCGCCCCGCTGCGGACGGCCGTGGTGGGCCGCCTCGACCCCGTCAAGGGCCACGCGTATTTTTTGGAAGCCGTCGAGCGACTGCGGGATCGCGGGCCCGTGGATGAATTTTGGATTGTCGGCGAGGACAAAAACCTGACGCGTGCCGAATTGGAAAAAGAGGCCGGGCGGCGGGGCGTCGCCGATCGGGTGCGCTTCGCCGGACGACTCCCCGACGTGGCGGCGTTCATGCGTTCCTGCCATCTGGGGGTGGTTTCCTCCGTCGGCAGCGAGGCGGTGTCCCGCGTCGCCCTGGAATGGCTGGCCCTGGGACGGCCGATCGTGGCCACGCGGGTGGGCGCGCTGCCGGAACTCGTGGAGGACGGAAAGAACGGCCGACTGGTTCCGCCCCGGGACGGGGCGGCCTTGGCGGCGGCCCTGGGGGCATTGCTCGACGATGGCGAGGCCCGCCGTCGAATGGGCGCGGAAGCCCGGCGCCGCGTCGAACATCAATTTTCGGTCCCCCGTTGGGGGGAGGAAACCGAGGCCGCCTACCGCCGGGCGGTGGACCATCGTCGGAGGCCGACGTGAGTTTTCGAATCCTTCATTTGAACACCGAACGGGGCTGGCGGGGCGGGGAGCGTCAAACCCTGTGGCTCGCCCGGGAATTGGAACGCCGGGGGCACGTCAATATCCTGGCGGCCCGGCCGAAGGAGCCCCTGGCCCGGGCGGCGGCGGAGGCGGGGTTGCGGGTCTTTCCCCTGGCGCCCTGGTCGGAATGGGATTTCCGAAACGCGGCGCGACTCCGGGTTTTCCTGCGACAAGAACGCCTGGACCTCGTTCACGCCCACACCGGCCACGCCGTGGGCCTGGGGGCCCTGGCGCGGCGCGGCACCGCCGCCCGATTGGTCGCCACCCGCCGGGTGGACTTCCCCTTGAAAAACAACTTTCTCAGTCGGTGGAAATACCGGTCGGTGGACGCTTTGGCGGCCATCTCCGATGCGGTGCGGCAAATGCTGGTTCGCGGCGGTGTGCTCCCGTCCAAAATCACGGTCATACCGAGCGGCGTGGACACCGGAGCCTACCCCGACGCCCGGGACCGGGACCGCCTTCGTTCCGAGCGCGGTTTCTCGCCCCGGGACCGTTTGGTGGTCCACGCGGGCGCCCTGGTCCCCCACAAAGACCAGGCGACCCTGCTTCGAGCCTTTGCCGGGCTTCGCGCCCGGGGCGCGGCCGACCGTCTGCTGGTTCTGGGGGACGGGCCCCGGCGGGAGGAACTCGTGCGCCTGTCCGAAACCCTTGGCCTGGGCGGGGCCGTGGCTTTCCTCGGGCACCGCGGCGACGTGTTAGAATATACGGCCATGGCGGATCTCTTTGTGTTCTCTTCGGTGGACGAAGGCCTCGGCACGGCTCTTTTGGACGCGCTGGCCATGGGGGTGCCCACGGCCGCCACCGCCGCCGGGGGAATCCCCGACCTCTACGGGGGCCCGGGGGCGCCGGAGCTTTCCGCCCCGGGCGACGCCGACGCCCTGGCCGCGAACATGGCCGCGGTTTTGGAAAACCCGGAGGAAGCCCGCCGCCGGTCGGAGCGCGGCCGGGAACGGGCCCGCGCCTTTACGGTGTCCGCCATGGCCGACGCGTACGAGACGCTGTATCGAAAACTGTTGGAGGCCCCGTGCCCCGCCTGAGCGCCATCCTGATCGCCCGCAACGAGGAGCGGGACCTTCCCGCCTGCCTGGAAAGCCTTCGGGGGGTGGCCGATGAAATCGTTTTGGTGGACAGCCATTCCACGGACCGCACCCGGGACATCGCCCGGGCCCACGGCGCCCGGGTGGTGGAGCGGGATTTCGCCGGGTTCGGCCCCCAGAAACAGTTCGCTCTCGAGCAAGCCACCGGCGACTGGGTGCTCAACATCGACGCCGACGAGCGGCTCACGCCGGCCCTCGCGGAGGACATTCGCCGGGCGCTGGCGTCCGGGCCGGCGGTGAACGGGTACGAGTTGCCCTTCCACGTGTTCTTCCTCGGACGGCGATTGCGGTTCGGGGGGTGTTTCCGCGAGTTTCACCTGCGCCTTTTCCGCCGGGACAAGGCCCATTACGCCGGGGCCGAAATCCACGAGGGCATTTCGGTGCCGCGACCCTGGGGGCGCCTCGCCCACGCCGTGCGCCACGAAAGCTATCGCAATTTTCAGGAGTATTTGGAGAAATGCGCCCGCTACACGGGGCTGATCGCCCGTAAGAAATACGCCGAGGGCCGGCGGTTCGCCTTTTGGCAGCACCTTCGACTGCCTTGGGAGTTTGCGGTGCGTTATGTGTTCAAGGGAGGGTTCTTGGACGGAAACGCCGGTTTGATCTACGCCGTGTTGAGTTCCTATTACGCCTGGTTGAAGCACGTCCGACTCTTGGACGGCGGGGACAACGCGTGATCGGCGCGGCGTTGACCGTCGGCGCCCTGGCCGCCGCGGGGTTC
The DNA here is from genome assembly GCA_035332125.1 of Elusimicrobiota bacterium. Classification (GTDB taxonomy): domain Bacteria; phylum Elusimicrobiota; class Elusimicrobia; order FEN-1173; family FEN-1173; genus JADKIY01. The sequence goes on from DAOQNO010000070.1 coordinate 2,676, forward strand.
TCCGCGCGCTGGAATTGGTGGCGCCGCCGGGCCCCGGGCCTGCCGGTCCTGATGTACCACAAAGTGGGGACGCCGCCCCCGGGGTCCAAGCTGAAAAAGCTTTGGGTGTCCCCGGCGCAATTCCGTTGGCAGATGTCGTATTTGAAAAGACACGGGTACGCCCCGCTCACCCTGGCCGACGTCGCGGCTCACCAAGACGCCGGGCGCCCCGTGCCGGGGAACGCCGTCGTGCTCACCTTTGACGACGGCTACCGGAACAATTTGGAGAACGCCCTCCCGATTCTCCAGGAATTCGGTTTTCCGGCGGTGATCTACGTGGTGGTGAACGCCGTGGGCCGGGACAATTTCTGGCACGACCCGGCCTCGGAAACGCGGATCCCCATGCTCGATTGGGACGGCGTTCGGGCCCTTCAAAAGGCCGGATGGGAAATCGGTTCCCACACGATGAATCACGCGCGGCTCTCCCGCCTGTCCGCCGACGCGGTCCGGGCCGAGCTGGTCGAAAGTCGGGCGGTTCTGGGCGAAAAACTGGGAACGGCCCCCCTTTCCTTCGCCAACCCCTACGGCGACGCCGCGGACGACCCCGCCGTGCAGTCGCTCGTCCGCGAAGCGGGATACCGGACCGCCGTGTCGGTTCATCAAGGGAAAGCCGACCTGTCCGGCAATCCCTACTGCCTCCGCCGGCTTTTTATCCGCGGCGACGACACCGCCTGGGATTTCCATTTAAACCTCACCCGCGGCCGCGCCCGCCTTTAACCCGCCCGTGAAAATCCTCATCGTCCAGCCCCGCCGGATCGGCGACGTCATCGTCACCACGCCGGTCATCGACGCGCTCCGTTCCCGGTTTCCGGACGCCCGAATCGAATTCCTGGTTGAAAAGGGCATGGCCCCGGTGCTGGAGGGCTACCCGGGTTTGGACGAGGCGCTCGTTTTCGAAAAGTCCCGATTCTGGTTTTGGCTTCGGGAAATCCGCCGGCGCCGATACGATTGGGTGTTGGATTTTATGAACAACCCGCGGACCGCCCAATTGACCTGGGCCAGCCGGGCGCCCGTGCGGGCCGGTTTTGAAACGCCCTTTTGGGGCCTGGTGTACACCCACCGGGTGGCCCGGCCTCCCCGCCCGCTCTACGCGGTGCAAATCAAATTCAACCTCCTCCGCCGGTTGGGCCTCACGCCGGGCGAGCGGGTGTTGCCTCGAATTCCCCTGAGCGCCGCGGATTTCGCGCCCGCCGCCGGGTGGTGGGCCGATAGAGGGTTGGACGCCTATCCGGAGCGGATCGCCGTACTTCCCATGCACCGGCGACCCATTCGTCAATGGCCCCTCGCGCGATTTGCCGAAACCGTCCAGCGCCTGCTGGCCGTTCCCGACCGGGCGGTCCTCCTCTTCGGCGGGCCGGAAGAACGGCGGGACCTGGAGAAGATGGCCGGCGGGTTTCCCCGTCGGGTGTTTGCGATTCCGCCCGGCGGTTTGCGGCAGGCCGCCGCGCTTCTGTCCCGGTGCCACGCCGCGGTCACCAACGATTCGGGGCTGATGCATCTGTCCGTGGCCGTCGGCCTTCCGACGGTCACCGTCTACGGTCCCACGTGGCCCGAGTCCTGGAACCCGCGCGCGGCGCCGCACCGATACGTCCAAGCCCGGGGACTGACCTGCCTGGGCTGCAACCGGGACCAATGCCCCTTTGGGCACGAGTGCATGGATTGGGTCTCCGTGGACCGGGTGGTGGCCGAGGCGGAGGCCGTTCTGGCCGAACGGCGCGTCGGGACCCCGTGAATTTCCCCCGGCCATCGTCCCCCTTGGACATCGCGTGGCGGGCCGCGTGGTGGGGCCCCGCCCGGCTGTTTGGTTGGGCCGCGGCCGCCCGCGCCCGGGCCTATCGGCGGGGCCATTTCGAAACGGTCCGGGTGCCGGTTCCCGTCGTGTGCGTGGGGAATTTAACGGTGGGCGGGTCGGGCAAAACCCCCGTCGTGGCCTGGTTGGCGGAACGATGGCGGGCCGCGGGGCGGCGGCCCGGGATCCTGTCCCGGGGGTACGGGCGAACGTCCCGGGGCCTGACCGTTCTCGCCAACCGGCCGGGGGAGCGCCTGCCGCCGGTCGAGGCGGTGGGGGACGAGCCCCGTTGGCTGGCCGGGCGTCTGCCCGGTGTTCCCCTGGCCATCGGCGCGGACCGGGCCCGTTCCGCGGAACGGCTCTGGGAGGAATTTCACCCCGACGTCCTGATCCTGGACGACGGTCTTCAACATTATCGGCTTCACCGGGACGCGGATTTGATTTGTCTGGACGCCCGGTTGGCCCACGCGGTGTGGGTGGAGGGGCGCCCGGCCCCTCTTCTGCCGGCGGGTCCCTGGCGGGAGCCGCCCGCGGCCCTGACCCGGGGGCGGGCGCTGCTGTTGACCCGGGCCGAGCGGTTGACCCCCGACGAACGGGAGGCCCTCCGCCGACGATTGTCGTTTTTTAAAGGCCCCATCGGGGCGGCCCGTTACCGGATTCGCCTGTGGGAGGGCGAGCGGCCGGTCCCCGACGGGGAATTGGCGGGGCGGCCGGTGCTGGCCCTGTCGGGCCTGGCGGATCCGACGTCCTTTGAAGACGCCCTTCGGCGCCTGGGCGCCGAAGTGTCCCCGGCGCGGTTCGGGGATCATCACGATTTTTCCGCCGCGGAGGCCGCCGGGGCGGTGGACCGGGCGCGCCGGGAGGGACGCCTTTTAGTGACGACGGAAAAAGACGCGCAGCGATTGCCCCCGGGGTATCCCGCCCGGCGGGCGGAGCTGGTACTCGAATGGGAGGACACGGCGTGGACGACGATCGTCGATTCCGCTATCGCCTTGAATCCCTCGGCGTCCTAGGTCTCGTTCGCGTTCTCGGAAGCCTTCCGCCGATGCTGGGCCGCCGGGCGGGAGCGGCCCTCGGGCGAATCCTGGGCGCCGTGGCGGGAAAGCGACGCCGACGGGCCGAGGAGAATTTGCGGTTGGCCTTTCCCGAGGTGGACGACGCGCAGCGCGCGGCCTGGGCCCGGGATCTTTGGCTCCAGTTGGGGCGCGCCGCCTGGGAGTTCGCGCGATTGGCCCGCCTGTCGCCGGAAGCCTATCTGGCGTCGGTCGACGTCCGGGGGTTGGACCGGGTCCAGGCCTCGGCGGCCGCGGGGAAGGGCGTTCTCCTGTTCACCGCCCACATCGGAAATTGGGAATACACGACGCCCTTTTTGTCCCTGGCCGGGCTGCGATTGGCCGTCATCGCCCGGCGCATCAAAAACCCTTACGTCGACGCCCTGGTGACCGCCGTCCGGGCCCGGTTCAACACCCGGGTGATTCGTCACCGGGAAGCCGTCCGGGAATCCCTCCGCTGGCTGCGGTCCGGCGGGGTCCTGGGGCTCCTGTTCGACCAGCGCATCACCGAGGGCGGGTTGTCGGTCCCGTTTTTTGGCCGTCCGGCCCGAACGACGGGCCTGCCGGCCCTGCTGGCTCTCCGCGTCGGGTGCCCCGTCCATCCCGTCCATTCCTACCGCGAGGGGGACCGGTTGATCATCGAATGCGGTCCCGCTTTGGAAATTTCCCCCGCGCCCCCCACCGAGGAAAACCTTCGCGCCGTCATGGGCCAAATGACCGCCGTCGTCGAAGGGTGGATCCGGCGGCATCCGTCCCAATGGCTTTGGATTCACAACCGTTGGAAACCGTGAGCCGGCGGTGGGAACCTTCCGGTCGCGAATGATATGATCCATGATTGAACGACGGCTTAAAATCGCCGTGGCCGCCCGAAACGCGGCCGGCCTGTCCGGGGCCTCGACGCTTCTCTGGGAAGAATCCCGCCGCCTGGCCGCCCAGGGACACGACGTGCACGTGTTCGCCGAGCGAGTCGACGAGGCCCGCCTGACCGCGGCCGGGGTGCGCCCCCGGCGGTTGCTCCGCTGGCCCTGGGGGAGCCGAATCAAGCGCCGGTGGTTCGCCGGACGCGTCGATCGGGCCGTTCGCCGAGGCGGATTTGACTTGGTTCACGGCCACGGCGACCTGCTGAATCAAGACGTGCTCAGTCTGCACAATTGCGTTCACACCGCCCACGAGCGGGTGCGGGGCGCTCCGTTGCCCGCCGGGTCCGGCGCGGGATGGATGCACGAGCGTCAATTGCGGGGCCGGCGGTTCCGCCTCTTGATCGCCAACTCCCGCCTCATGAAAAACGACGTGGAACAGCGGTTCGGCGTTCCGCCGGATCGGGTCCGTGTCGTGTATCCGGGGTTTGATCCGGCCCGGTTCCGTCCGGAGGACCGAACCCTTT
>DAOQNO010000071.1:0-6922 GCA_035332125.1 Elusimicrobiota bacterium
GATCCGGGGGTCTTCCGTCCCCTGGTCGATTCCCTGATGGGGGCGGACCCTTATTTGACCCTGGCGGATTTTTCCTCCTACCTGGCGGCCCAGGACCGGATCGATCAAACCCGGCGGGACCCGGACGACTGGTCCCGCCGGTCGATTTTAAACGTCGCCCGGGCCGGGCGTTTCTCCTCGGACCGGTCCATTCGGGAATACGCCCAAAACATCTGGCACGTCCCCCTCGGAGAGCCCGACGCCTGACACGCCCTGTGTGAACGGCGGCGACGTCGGTGGTCAGGCCCCCGGTCTTTTCACCTGGGGAACAATGGGCCCCCCCTAAGAAGTCGGAGTCTTCCCTTACCCCTCGGCGCTTAAGGGCGCTATAATAAGGTGTCGGATGGTTGATGTCATTCACGGGAGGTCTCATGTCGATGATGTATTCGCGGCGTTTGTTGTTCGGAGCGGTGTTGCTCGGGCCCTTGTCGGTGTCGGCTTTTGAAGGGTTGGTGGATTATCAAATGACCAGCGGGGAGAAAAAGCCCGTTTCCATGAGCTACAAAGTCAAAGGGGACAAGATCCGCGCCGAATTCCCATCGGAAAAAGGCCGGTCGGGCGCCATGATTATGGATTCGGGTTCACGCACCATTTGGATCTTGTCGCCGGAACAACGCATGGCCATGAAACAAACCATGGCCGAACCCAAATCGCCCGAGGCGAAAGCCGGCGCCGCGCCCCGCGTCGAATTCAAAAAAACCTCCCGCAAGGAAACCATCGCCGGACGGGAATGCACGGTTTACACGTTTAAGGAAACCCATTCCGAAGGCGAGGTTTGCAACGCCGAAGGGTTGGGGAATTTCATGTTTAGCGGGTTCGGCGGCGGGAAACGGGAGGCTTCCGGTTGGGAACGGGAAATCATGGGGAAGGGCCTCTTTCCCCTGCGGGTAATGTCGAAAAATCTTAAAGACGGAAACACGACGACCCTGTTGGCCACGCGGGTGGAAACGAAGTCCCTGCCCGCCTCGGATTTCGCCATTCCCTCCGGCTACAACGTCATGGACATGGGCGGGTTGGCGGGATTGGGAGCGGCCGGAAAGCCCTCCCCGGTCAAGGGGAACCCCGCCCCGGGTTACAACCCCCAGGAAATGATGAAGAAAATGATGAACGCCTCGCCGGCCGAACGGGAAAAAATGGCCGAGGAGATGCAAAAGCAATACGGCCAATAAGACGGAAAAGGGGCGGACGCCCCAACGGGTCGTCGTGAAGGGGGCTTAAAAGCGGGCCCGGAAGGATGGATCCCTAATAGGTGCTCCAGAGGGAGCCTTTGCTGTCGGTGTGGGTGCAGGCGACGACAAGGCTTTGTGGTCCTTCGGCGTACCAATTGGGAAATCCCAGATAGAACCATCCCCCGCTCCCGTCCATCACGCTGGGGGGCGGCGAAGCGGCACGGTTGACTATTTTCGAAGAATCGTGGTATCCCTGGGGACTCCGCATGACGGGGATTTCGTTGAGGTATTTGCCGCCGGTCGTCAGGCTTTCTCCGATCACCACGTAGTTTGGATTTTGCCCTTCGTTGTCGGCGTAATAAATCGACAACGCGCTGCGAATGGCCCCCAACCCGCCCTTGACGGAGGCTTCCCGGGCCTTCACCACCAGTTCGGCGAATTTGGGCAGGGCGATGGCGGCCAGGAGGCCGATGATGGCCACGACGAGCATCAGCTCGATCAGCGTGAAACCACGCGGTCGCCTTGAAGCGGGCACGGGACGCCTCCTGGATCCTTCCCTTCAGTTTAGGCCCCCCACCGAACGAATTCAATGGGTCGGCGGACAATTACCGTCAGGTATTCCCTCGGAGCGAGGGTTCCGTTGGGGGGACTGTTACCAGAGGCTCCAGGTGTGACGGGACGAATCGGTGTGGGAGCAGACCACGGAAATCGCAAAAGAGGGCGTGTTTAAGTAGTCGTAGGACCACACGTAGTAGCCCTGGACCCCGTTGGGCCAGTCGTAACCCATCTCGCTGGTAATGATGTTCCTGGCGGACACGTGGTCCGGCACGGTGGGAATGGAAATTTCGGGAATTGAATCCAGGTAGCGGCTCCCGGTGGTGAGGGCGATTCCCAGGTAATAGTCGGAGGGCGGGTAAATTCCCTCGTTGTCGGCGTAATAGATCGACAGGGCGCTTCGAAGAGTGCCCAATTTGCCTTTGATCGACGCCTCCTTGGCCTTGATCACCATGTTGGCGAATTTGGGAATGGCAATGGCGGCGAGGAGGCCGATGATGGCCACCACCAGCATGAGTTCGATCAGGGTAAATCCGCGTCGTGGACGCATGGGCTCCCTCGCTTAAGGATAGGCGCAATTCACGCCGGTTTCAATGGCTCAAAAACACGATAAAACATTGAACAGCATTCATTTTAAATAAAATGAGATCCGACGCGCTTTTTGCGGATGTTCCGCTCGCCGAATGGGCCCGATTGATCAATCACGGGCCTTGCGTCATTGTGACCTCGGGCGACGCCGCGCGGGCCAACGCGGCCCCCGCCCAGTGGAACATGCCCGTGAACGACGACCCGCCCGTCGCCGCCCTGGCGCTCGACGCGGACAACTTCACCTCCGCGCTCGTTGCGAAAACCGGGGAATTCGTGTTGAACGTTCCCGACGCCGCCCTCCTCCCCGCCTTAAAAATTCTGGGATCGCGTTCGGGGCGCGACGGGGACAAAATCGGGCCCACGGGCCTGACCCTCGCGCCGGGTCGGAAGGTCGCCGTGCCTCATCTCGCCGCGGCCCTTGCATTCATTGAATGCAAAGTTCGGAAAACGGTGGACGTGGACGGCGTCCGGTTGATCCTGGGGGACGTCCTCTACGCCGGGGCTTCTCCGGCCCATTTCAAGGACAACCGCTGGCTTCCGGGCGTCCAAACCGTGCATCACCTTGGGGGCATGGTGTTCGCCCTCACGGGGGAACGCCGCTCTCCCTGAGCCTTTTTGGTAAACTCAGCCGAACGCAATCCTTTTAAGGGGTGTGCCATGGACGACATTACCTCCGTACTCAAAGAAAAGCACGTGTTCCGTCCCTCCAAGTCGTTTTCCGAAAAAGCCCGCGTATCCTCCTTCGCCCAATACGAAAAACTTTACCGTCGAAGCTTGAAAAACCCCGAAGCCTATTGGGCGGCGGCGGCGAAGGAACTCCATTGGTTTAAACCCTGGAAGAAAACACTGGATTGGAAATTGCCCTTCGCGAAGTGGTTCGTGGGGGGAAAGACCAACGTCGCTTTTAACTGCGTCGACCGGCATCTGTCGGGCTGGCGGCGGAACAAGGCCGCGTTCGTTTGGGAGGGCGAGGACGGGGAAGAACGGGTCCTGACCTACCAGGATCTTCACCGGGAGGTGGGCCGTTTTTCCAACGCCCTCAAATCCCTGGGGGTCGCGAAGGGCGACCGGGTGTGCCTCTACATGCCCCTGGTGCCCGAACTGGCCATCGCCATGCTTTCCTGCGCGCGCATCGGGGCGACCCACTCCGTGGTTTTCGGCGGGTTCTCCTCCCAGGCGATCCGCGACCGGGTGAACGACGCCGGGTGCAAAGTGGTCGTGACCGCCGACGGCGGGTACCGCCGGGGCGCCGTGATCCCGCTCAAGGCCAACGTGGACGAAGCCCTCAAAGAAACCCCCACCGTCAAAAAGGTCGTGGTCTACCGACGGACCCGGCAAGTGATCCACATGCAATCGGGCCGGGACCACTGGTGGCACGAATTGGTCGCCGGGATGTCCGACCTCTGCCCGGCCGAACCTCTGGATTCCGAACATCCGCTCTACATCCTTTACACCTCGGGCTCCACGGGAAAACCCAAGGGCATCCTGCACACGACCGGGGGCTATTTGACCCAGGCGGCCCTGACCACGAAACTGATCTTCGATTTGCGGGAGGAGGACGTTTATTGGTGCACGGCCGACATCGGCTGGGTGACCGGCCATTCGTACGTGGTCTACGGCCCCCTGGCCAACGGCGCCACGGTGGTCATGTACGAAGGCGCGCCCAATCACCCGGAACCCGACCGTTTCTGGCGGATCGTGGCCAAGCACCGGGTCAACATTTTCTACACCGCGCCCACGGCCATTCGGGCCTTCATGAAATGGGGCGACCAATGGCCGAAGAAGCACGACCTGTCCAGTTTGCGCCTCCTCGGGTCCGTGGGGGAGCCCATCAATCCCGCGGCTTGGATGTGGTACCACAAGGTCATCGGCGGCGGCCGTTGCCCCATCGTGGACACCTGGTGGCAGACGGAGACCGGGGCCATCCTGATTTCGCCGCTCCCCGGAGCGACGCCGCTGAAACCCGGATCGGCCACGCTTCCCCTGCCCGGCATCGACGCCGCGGTGGTGGACAAATCCGGGAAGGAGGTGGGGGCCAACGCCGGGGGGTATTTGATCGTGCGGCGTCCCTGGCCCGGCATGATGCGGACCATTTTCGGCGACCCGGAGCGGTTCAAGAAGCAATATTGGACCGAAGTGCCCGGGGTGTACTTCGCCGGGGACGGCGCCCGACGGGACAAGGACGGCTATTTCTGGGTCATGGGGCGGATCGACGACGTGATCAAGGTGTCCGGCCACCGTCTCGGCACCGCCGAGGTCGAAAGCGCCCTGGTCAAGCACCCCACGGTGGCGGAGGCCGCGGTTGTGGGCCGGCCCGACGATCTGACGGGGGAGGCCATCGTGTCCTTCGTCACGCTTCGTAGCGGGTGCGCCCCCTCGGACCATTTGAAACAGGAGCTCCGCGCCCACGTGGTGAAGGAAATCGGCGCCCTGGCCCGTCCGGCGGAGGTTCGGTTCACCGACGCCCTGCCCAAAACCCGTTCCGGCAAAATCATGCGGCGCCTGCTTCGGGACGTGGCCGTGGGCCGGGAAACCACCGGCGACACGACGACCCTGGAGGATTTCAGCGTCCTGGCCAAGCTTCGGCAGGACGAGGAGTGACCGGGATCCCGTTTTTTCTTTCGGCATGCTATAATGCGGACCTTCCCGATTTTGACCCCATAGCTCAATTGGATAGAGCGATTGCCTACGGAGCAATAGGTTGTAGGTTCAAATCCTACTGGGGTCGGATTTAATCAACGCCCCGCCGTTGGTCCCCTGGGGGACCTCCGGCGGGGTTTTTATTTTCATCGGTCGGTTGAATTTCAATAAAATAAACTCAATTCTTTTCCGTTGAACGGAGGCGAATCGTGCGAAATTTGTTGGTGGCGGCGGTCCTGATCGGCGGTTTTGTGTGGTTTCTTAAATCCCGCGGTCCCTCCCGGGCGGAGGACGTGTCCTTCGCCGGTCAATGGAAACGGGCGGAATCGAGCGACGTGTCCGGTTCGAGCACCGAGGAGCTCGTCCAGGTGAAGGCCGCCCACGGCAAATTTCGCCTGGAAAAATCGGTGAAGTCCCTCGGAATGACGGGGGCCCCCCTGGAATACGATGTCGTCCTGGTCTTCGACGGCACGACCATGCACGAACGGGAGACCTTCAAGCCCCGGCCCGGGGAGGCCCCCCGAAGTCCCGAGGAATCGGCGCCCCCCACCCGCTCCTGGAAACCCAGCGAGGGGGAACTGCGGGAGGCGCGTTTCTGGGCCCGTTCCTTCACCGGGAACGCCGGGCCCGGCGGAGCGGTGGCCGGGCGGGAGACAAAACTTTACCAGGCGAAGGAACGGCGGCCCGACGCGGAGGCGACCGTCCAGGCCTGGGTGGACGCCAAGACCGGGCTCGTTCTTCGTTCCAACGTATCGTTGTTCGCCAAACAAGTGGATTCCCTGTTGAACAAAACCACCGAGGAGTGCCTTTCGATTTCTTTCGACCCGGTCCCCGACAGCGCCTTCGCCAAACCCTGATTCGTGTTTATTTTCCTTCCCCTCTGGCCGCGCCGGCACACGTTGCCGGTGGCCACGCTGGCCCTGCTCCTGATCAACGCCTTGGTTTTTGCCGTGACCTGGCCCCTGGAGCGGGCCCAGACGTCGGTGGTGAGCGCCGATCACCGGGCCGCCGCGGCCCAGACCCTCTGTCACATCCTCAACCACGAACCGTCCCTGGCCCCCGCCGATCGCGATTTGCTCTCGGCCGCGGACGCCCCGGCGTTTCCCACGGAGGGCCAGGACCGGCTTTTCCGCCGGATCGCGGAGAACGCGAACCAATTGTCGGCGCGGGGCCGCTACGAATGGGATTCGGCGTACCCGATTTACGCCTCCTACAGCGTTTCCCTCAAAAAGAATCCCAGGGGGGGGAGCGTTTTCCAAAAATGGGGATTTGAGCGGGGCCGATTTTTCCCAGAAATTTTCACGCACCAATTCCTGCACGCGGGATTCGGGCACTTGTTCTTCAACATGCTTTTCCTTTGGGCCGTGGGGGGCGTGGTGGAATCCGCCGGGTCCGGCCTGTTGGTGGCCGTCTACCTATTGGGCGGCGTCGCGGCGGCCCTGGGGCAGTTGGCCTGGGGACTCCCGGACCACCAAGTCATGGTGGGCGCCTCCGGCGCGATTTCCGCGATCCTGGGGTTCGGGTTGGCGACGGTTCCCCGGGCCCGAACGCGGGTCGCCTACGTGGCCGCCCCGGTGCTATCGGTACGTTACGGCACCTTCAATTCGCCCCTTTGGTTTTTTGTGCCTTTGTGGGTTTTCCAGCAAGCGGTGTACGGCCTGGTCACGCGACCCTACGGCGGAACAACCGTGGGCTACGGCGCCCACCTGGGGGGATTCGCCGCGGGCCTGGCCGCCGGGGCCGCGGCCCGGTACTTTCGTTGGTGGACGCCGCCCGTGGACCCGGACGGCCCCGGGGAATTCTGATGGGAATCGTCCGGGCCTCCGTGATCGATTTGCGCCGGTTGGCGGTTTACCGCCCCGCGCCGCTCCTGGCCGGGGTGGATTGGACGGTGCGGCGGGGGGAACACTGGGTGATTTTGGGCGCCAACG
>DAOQNO010000072.1:0-6906 GCA_035332125.1 Elusimicrobiota bacterium
CGAGAACCAATTTGCGGTCCTCGCAGAAGCCGGGCGGCATGTAAACTGGCGGGGTCGACGGGATTTGAACCCGCGGTCTCCGCCTTGACAGGGCGGCGTGTTAACCGAGCTACACCACGACCCCAAAAATTCGTTGCTTGGGACGTGTATTATACACGAATCAAGCACGCCGTCCAATGCCAATTTCATCCAACCATCCACCGGCACACCCTTCAAAATCTGGGCGGTGAGGGATTTGAACCCCCGACCCTTCGCGTGTAAGGCGAATGCTCTACCGCTGAGCTAACCGCCCCAAAATTGATCTTCGCCCTTGAAAAAACGACGTTTACCGAAAGGACGCCGCGTCACTCGGCGGGCTGATTGGGGAAGGGAACCACTTGCCCCGTGGCCGGTCCCGTGCGGGTCGCGAATTCCAGGGCCTGTCCCGGTTGACACATCTCCCGCCGAAGCAGGGCCAAACCGATGGGGGCGCGGAGGGAGGGCGATTGAACAACGGAGGTGAGGCGCCCCACCTCCTCCCCTTTGACCAGGGCCGGCGTTCCGGCGGGGACGGCGCCGGACAATTTGACCGACCGCAGGCCCCGGGGGGGCGGTCCCAGGGCCGAGAGGCGCTTGACGCTTTCCTGGCCCACGTAACACTCCTTTTCCAAAGAGACGAGTTCGGTTAAATTGATTTCCATGGGGAAGACCTCGCGGGGGGTATCCACCCCCAATTTGGCCACTCCCCCCTCGACCCGAAACACCTCGAAGGTTTCCGGGGCCAGCACGCCATCGGGAAACCCTTTGCCGAGAAGGGCGGGCAACAGCGCCAAGGCCTCGTCGATGGGGACGACGCCGATATACCCATCGACCCCCAGGAGGCGGTAATCCACGTGAAAGGCCTTTGGCAGGGAATTCACGCGGACGTCGGCCTGAGCGCCCGTCAAGAAAACCGCCACCCAACCGGTCATCTGTTCAAAGCGGTGCTCCGACACCCCCGCGTATTTCGCCATGGCGTCGCGAAACCCCGCCGCGCCGTCCGTCGGCGTCAAAAAAAGCATTTCGTGGCCTCGGTGGTGAATAAACACCCGGGACACCAATTTCCCCTGGGCGGTCAGCAAACACGTGAGGGTTCCCCGCCCGGGAGCCAGGGCGGAAACGTCGCTTGAAAAAAGGTCGTTGGCGAAGGGAACGATCGACGTTCCGGTTAAATGAAAAACGCTCAACGGCGCCATGCCGGCGCCGGCGCCGAGGGCCAGATGATCAAAGATGGAGAAGGGGGCGGCCACGACTAAAATCCCAGCTTTTCGAGGAAGTCGTCAAGCCGTCGAACACTGAAAAAACGATTTTCCTTTTTTTCTTCCCGCAGGGTGCTCTGGGTTCCCCGTGAGGAATAATTGTGTCCGGGGAACAAAACGGTGTCGTCCGGAAGTTTGGCCAACACCCCGTTCAGGGTTTCGAACAGTTCGTGCGGATTTCCACCCGGGAGATCGCAGCGGCCGCAGGTCCCAAGAAAAAGCGTGTCGCCGCTGAAAAGACGGCCGTCGACCAGGAAGCATTGGGAACCCGGGGTGTGGCCGGGGGTGTGAAGGACCGTCAGGTTCGTCGCGCCCAACGACAAGACGTCGCCCCCTTTCACGGGCCGCACGTGGTCCTTCGGCAAATCCCAAAACAATCCCCGGGGAGCGCCCTTTTCCAGGTATTCCAGTTCGCGGGGTTGAACATACAAGGGGATGTTGCGGTCGGCCAAAAGAGACTCGACGGCGTTGCAATGATCGAAATGGCTGTGGCTGATGAGGGCGCCGTCGACCGTGTAGCCGTCGGCGGCGGCGATGTCCAAGGCGGTTTTAACGTCCCAGGCGGGGTCGACGATCCAACATTTTTTGACCGCGGGGTCCCCCACCAAATAGCAAAAGTTTTCCATGGGACCCACCGGAATTTGGCGCAGGTACGGGGGCATAATCAGTCATTGTATCGCAGAAAGACCTGCAGCGAAAAGCCTTTTCTTGGCGGCAGGTGGATTTCGTCCTCCAACATCAGCGTGCCCGAGAGACCGATCCAATCCCGGGCCAGAACCTGCAGGCGGGCGTGGGCGTAGGTCGATTGATCGCCCGTGGCCCCCGGCGTGAATGCGCCCACGGCCGAATGGCTGGTGCGGCCGAGAGTCAATTGAACAAATTCGTCCTCGTTGCCGCCGTATCGTCGAATGACGAATTCCCGGGAAACCCCGACCCCGTCCCGGGACGGAACCCAGGTGACCCGGGATTGTCCGTACCATTCGTTGTAATACTTCGCCAAAGAGAGCGAATAAAGGTCGACGTTGTCCCCCACAAAACTCATGTGGCGGACCCGGGCCGATGCCTCCCACTGATGGCCAAACCCCTGGTAGAGTTCGAAAAACCCGTCGTTCTTCGGCAGGATCCGGACGCGGCGCGCGGATTGGAGTCGGAGGTTGGTGTAGGCCCGGGGCCACACGCTGACATAGGTGTCCGCGACGACGGCGTCGTCGCTTTGGGTGAACCGCGTGACCCGGTCCACGCCCAGGGAAAGAGAATCGCCTCGCCTCGACATCCGTTTGGCCGAGACGGAGGACGTGTACCAACCCGTACGGCCCGAGGCGTACGTCTGCTGTTCGGTGCCGGCCTTGGTTTCCCAATAACCGGCGTCGCGGGCCCCGAGGGCCGGAGCCGCGGCCACGGCCCAGAGGAACAACCAACGTTTCACCCCGCCCCCCGCGTAAATCCCAAACGGGGGTTCCCCCCCCATCGCTTAACGCCCCGGGCCGCGGACCAAAGGCCTTTCAGGCGCCACCACAGGCCCAGTTGGCGGTAGCCCATGTTTTCGATCAAGGCCAAGAGGAACAGCTGGAAATAATCCCGGGCCCGGTGGTATCGATGAAAGGAAAGCTCCTCCAGCGCCACCGTCAAGATCGACAGCGCCATGCCGAAAGCGAAGGCCGACAACCCGAAAGCCGCCGAGAGCGCCAAGGACAGCCGGTGGGTCCACAACGCCCAGCCAAAAACGAGGAACCCGCCCAATTCCACGACGGGCCCGCACATTTCGAGGAAAAAGAAATAGGGGAAAGCGAGCAGGCCGACCGCGCCGTAGCGGGGGTTGAACAGCATTCGCGCGTGACGCATCAGGCTTTGCGCCAACCCCCGTTGCCAACGGTCCCGCTGGCGGGCGAGGGCGGCGTAGGATTCCGGGCACTCGGTCCAGGCCACGGGATCCGGCAGGAAGGTGATGCGGTAGGGGCGTCGCCGCTCCCGGCAATGCCGATGCAACCGAACGACGAGTTCCATGTCCTCCCCCACGGTGGAGGTGGAAAACCCGCCCGCTTCGATCACCGTCTCCCGCCGGAACAAACCGAAGGCCCCGGAAATGATAAGAAGCGCGTTCATGGCGTCCCACCCCATGCGCCCGGTTAAAAACGCCCGAAGATATTCGAGGACCTGAAACCGGGGCAGAAGCGCGTCGGGAAGACGCACGTCGACCACCTGCCCGCCCCGGAACCGGCAGCCGTTGGCGATTCGGACGATGCCGCCGACGGCCACCGTGCAATCGTCCTCGATAAACGGCCGGGCGATGCGGGTGAGCGCGTCCCGTTCCAGCAGGCAATCGGCGTCGATGGCGCAAAAGAGCGCCGTGCGGCAATAATTGATCCCGGCGTTCAGGGCGTCCGCTTTGCCGCCGTTTTCCTTATCAATGACCCAGACTTTGTCGTTGACCGCGCTTCGGTAGGTTCCCCGGACGGCGGCCGTGGGAATCCCGGCCATGGGGAATCGGCCCACGGGTTTTAACGCAAAAGCCCGCGCCAGGGCGTCCAGCGTCCCGTCCGTGGATCCGTCGTTGACGACGATGATTTCGTAGGACGCGTATTCCAACGTCAGAAGGGACCGCAGGGAGCCGACGCAGGTCCGTTCCTCGTTGTGGGCCGGTTGCAGGATGGTGATGGACGGGGGATCTCCGCGACGAACGAAATCGTCCATCGCGTCCATCCACTTGAACCTTCGATGGTACCGGCGCAGGGAACCGATGGCGATCACGGCGGTGGCCAGTTGAACGGTGTTCAGAATCAAGAAGTAGCCGAGGACACCCCCGGCCACGATGTGAAACCCGTTCACGACGCGCCGTCCAGTTCCGCGGCCAGAACCCTCAGGCGCGAATCGCCGGACAGGCGGTCGCGCAAGGCCGCCGCGCCCCGCAAACGCCGCAGCCCCTCCGCGCCGCGCCAGGCCACCCAAGGCGACGGATCCCGAAGAGCGTCTTCGAACAGATCGGCGTCGCCGCCGTTTCCAATCACGCTCAAGGCGGCCAAGGCCAGGGACCGGATTTCCGGGCGCTCCGACGACACGAGCGGCCGCACCATGGGGCGGTGCTCGGGCCGGCCGAAAGCCCCGAGAAGTCGGAGCGCGACCACGGCCAGGGCCCCGTCGCTCGTGTGGCGCAAAACCCGGGCCGCGGCGTCGGCCGAACCCAGATCCCGCAGTTCCCGCAGGGCCAAGCCGGCCACCCGCCGCGTCCAGCCGGAGCGATGGGGCGATTCGAAAAGCCGGCGGCACTCCTCTGTCACCCCCGCCCCAAGTCGCGCGATGGCGTGCGCCCAAAAATACGGGTTCCAACTTTCGTAGCGATCGATGTGGCTCAGAAGGTCCTGGGCGGCCGCCGGATCCCGTGTCCCGGCCAAAGCAAAGGCCGCGCTCAAGGACACCAAGGGCGAGGCGTCGCCCAAGGCGGCCGCCACCGCCCGGTGGCGGCGGCCCCTTCCGAAAAGACCGAGGGCCCGCACGGCCCAGGCGCGTTCTTCGGGATCGCGAGCCGCGAGAAGCGTTTCCACCCAAGGGAGGTGGGGGTCGGCCAACACCCCCAAGTCGCGCTGAGAGGTTCCCCGAAGCGCGACGGCGTAGGACAATAGAAATTCAAGGAAAAAACGGGCGTCACGGGGGCGCACGTCGGCGACCCAGGGACCGTCGCGATCCCCTTTCCAACGTTCTTCCCATTGCGAAAACAGCCGGGCTTTCCGACGTTCCCTCCGCGCGCCGGCGATCCGGGACACGATGGCGAACACGGCCAGGCCGCCGGCCGCCGTCACGAGCGCCAAGGAACCAAACCCCACCGCCCACAGCAACGGCTCGAAGAAAAACGGCGACGTCACGGCATCACCGCGCCCGAAGATGCCGATGGACCCGCGCCACCAATTCAACGGGCGAAAAGGGCTTTAGGATGTAATCGTTCGCTCCCAGGGACAGGCCCTTCACCACGTTGGATTCGTCCCCCATGGAGGTCAACATAAGCACCGGGGTCCGTTCGAAGCGGGGCTCGGCCCGCAACCGTTCAAGCAATTCAAAACCATCCATGCCGGGCATCTTGACGTCCAAAATCATGAGGTGGGGATCCACGGCCGACGCGTTTTGAAAAGCCTCCGCCCCGTCACTGAAACACCGAAGCGAAAAGCCTTCCCGTTCCAATCGATGACGAACGAGGGCCACCACCAGTTCGTCGTCTTCGGCCAGCAAAATGATCTTCCGCGCCACCGTCGATTGCTCTTGAAACCGGGCAAATCGGGCCGGGCCTTCGTGGTGGGTGGACCGCAACACCGTGCCGGCCCGCGCCACGGCCTCTTCGATGGACAGGTTGTCCACCAAGTTCACCAATCCCGCCCGGAAAAGAATCGGGGGCGATTCCCGACGGGTTCTCTCCAGCAACGCCCACAGCAATTCCTCCGCCCGATCCATGCCCTGTTCAAGGAATAAGACGACGTAGCGTTTGTCCTCCCAGAGGCCCACCGCGCCGCCGCCTTGAATTTCGTGCTGAAGGAGGGGGCCGAGTCGGTCGGCCGCGGCGGCCGTCTCTCCGTCGGCTTCGACCATGGCGAGGGACCAAGGGGTTTGGAGGCCGCGCCGGAGCATCTCGGCCCGGTGATACAGGCGGGTCAACCCCACCCGCCCCAAAAACCCTTCCACGGCAACATCGCTTTCCGGTTTGGCCTTCACTTTCTCATCCACGGCCTGAACGAGCGTGAGAATGGATACCGGTTTTTGAAAGCAACGGACGGATCCATACGCGAGGCATTCGTTCCGCAAGTCGTCGTTCACGTGGGCCGCCAACACGAACACGGGCACGCAACTGTTCAACCCGTCCTCTCGAAGTTCGGCCAGGAACCTCCGTCCGTCCTGGTCGGGAAGGAGGAGATCAAGCACGATGAGGGCGACCTCCTCGCCGTTCAGGAGCGGGCCGGCTTCGCCGGCGCTGCGGGCCCGAACCACGGGACGTCCCGTGGAAGTCAGGCGCGCGCCGAATTCCGTCCACCAAGGGGACTCGGGAGCCACCACCAACACCGGACACCGACGTTGGCTTTCGAGCACCGCCGCCATGGCGGCCACCAACTCGTCCACGGCTCCGGCCACCCCCCCCTCCGGGGCGTGTTCCGCGGCCCGGGCGGCCTCCGTGATTCGGGGAAAACCGAAGGCGCTTCCCGACCCCGCGATTTTGTGGGCCAATCGGCGGAGTTCCTCCTCGGTGGCCCCGGGGGACGCCCGATATTTATCGAGAACGACTTCCAACTCGCGGCGGCGATCCCGAAGGATCTCCCGGTACAGCCCGCGCATATCCGTCAATTCGTTCATGGCGCCGGGGTCCTCGCCAAACAGCGACGGATGGCCGCGAACAGGTCCGATTCGTCCACGATCGGTTTCGAAACGTAATCGTCAAACCCGAAGGCGAGAAATTTCTCACGATCGCCGACCATGGCGTGGGCGGTCAACGCGACCACCGGGAGGTTTCGTGTCGTCGGGTTCTCGCGCAGGCGGACCAGCACTTCCACGCCGTCCATGCCGGGGAGGGATATGTCCAGGAGAACGATGTCCGGCCGGTCGGCTTGAATGGCCCGCAACGCGTCGGGGCCCGTTTCGAATTCCCGAAGTTCGA
>DAOQNO010000073.1:0-6872 GCA_035332125.1 Elusimicrobiota bacterium
GCTGGTGAAGCACCGGCCGGGCCTTCGGTTCGTCCTCTTCGCCGCCCCGAACCTGCCCAACGATTTTTACGACCTCCTTCTGGGCGGCGACCCCAAGCGCCCTTACCGGGTGGAGCTCGTGCGGGACGAAAAATATCAATGGCGCGCCGGGCTCGATCTGGCCCTCACCTGTTCCGGCACGGCCACCCTGGAGAACGCCTTGCTGGGCCTTCCCATGATCGTCGTTTACAAGACCTCCTGGATCACCTACGCCCTGGCCCGGGCGTTGGTCCGTGTGAAACACATCGCCATGCCGAACGTCTTGGCCGGCCGGGAGATCGT
Organism: Elusimicrobiota bacterium; assembly: GCA_035332125.1. GTDB lineage: Bacteria > Elusimicrobiota > Elusimicrobia > FEN-1173 > FEN-1173 > JADKIY01. The sequence goes on from DAOQNO010000073.1 coordinate 322, forward strand.
TCCGGAAAAAATCCAATCGGCCGCCACCCCGGAGGCCATCGCCGGAGAGGTGGAAAATTTATTAAACGACGCGTCGCTTCGTCGACGGGTGCGCCGGGATCTTTTGGGCCTTCGGGTCGCCCTGGGCGGCGCGGGCGCCGCCCGGCGGGCCGCGGAGGCCATCAAAGCCGAGGCCCAGGGAGCTTCCGCGTGAGCGGCATCAACGATTTGATATCCAAAGGGCCCCTCCTGGACGAACGGACGGCCAAGGATCCCTCGGCCTCCCTTGTGGCCCGACGCCTTTTGCCCTATTTCAAACCCCACGGCCCCCGGTTGGCCCTGGCCCTGGCGGCCATGGCCGGCGTGGCGGGCCTCACCGCCGGCGCCATGTGGATCCTCAAACAAGTGATCGACCGGGCCCTCCTGGACCGGGATTTGGCCATGCTGGCCGACACCGTGCTCCTGGTCCTCCTCCTCTATTTCGCCAAAGCGGCGCTCTCCTACGTGCACGATTACGTGACCGCTTACATCGGCCAGGCCATCGTCAAACAACTTCGCGACCAGGCCTACAACAACATCCACAACCTGTCCCTGGATTTTTACACCGGGACCGATTCCGCCCGGGTGATCGCCCGGTTGACCAACGACGCCCAGCTGGTGCAAAACGCCCTGACCAAGATCCCCATCATGATCGTCCGGGACGGTCTCACCGTCGTGGCCCTCACCGGGTTCCTCTTTTACCTGCATTGGCGCTTCGCCTTGATCGCGTTCTCGCTGCTGCCCGTGTCGGGCTATCTGATCGCCCGTTTCGGCAAAAGCCTGCGCAAAACCTCCCGCCAAGGGCAGGCCAAGATGTCCGACCTCTATACGTTGATTCAGGAAACCATCGCGGGCGCTCCGGTGGTCAAGGCCTTCCAACGGGAGGATTACGAAAAAGCCCGGTTCGAGGCGGAGAACCGGGCTTACTTTGACATCTACATGCGGAACGCCCGGGTGGAGTCCTTGTCGAGCCCCGTCATGGAGTTTTTGGGAGCCATCGGCATGGGCGTCATTCTTTGGTTCGGCGGCAAGGACGTGGTCCACCACGTGTGGACCGCCGGCGCCTTTTTCGCCTTCATCGGGAGCGCCCTCTCGCTCTATCAGCCCGTGAAGAACTTTTCCCGGTCCAACGCGACGTTGCAGCTCGCCTTTGCCGGCGCCGAACGGATGTTCGAGTTGGTGGACGCCCGACCCACCGTCGTGGAAAAACCGAACCCGACCGATCTCGGGCCCTTTTCGGATCGAATCGATTTTGACCGGGTGTCCTTTGCCTACCGTTCGGACCAGCCCGTCCTAAAGGACATTCAGCTCACGGTTCGGCGGGGGGAAATCGTCGCCTTGGTCGGCCCGTCGGGCTCCGGAAAGACGACCCTGTCGGCCCTTTTGCTTCGCTTCTACGATCCCCGGTCCGGCGCCCTTCGAATCGACGGCGTCGACCTTCGGGAGGCCAGTTTTAAGAGTCTTCGCGGGCAGATCGGTTTGGTCACCCAGGAAACGGTTCTTTTCAACGACACCATCCGCCACAACATCGCCTACGCCCGGGCCGACGCCACGGAGGCCGAAATCATCGCGGCCGCCCAGGCCGCCAACGCCTGGGAGTTCATACGGGATAAACCCCAGGGGTTGGACACGCTGATCGGCGAGCGGGGCGTGCTTCTCTCCGGCGGTCAAAAACAACGGTTGGCCCTGGCCCGGGCGATTTTAAAGAATCCGCCCATTTTGGTCTTGGACGAGGCCACCAGCGCCCTGGACGCCCAGTCGGAGAAACTGGTCCAGGAGGCCGTGGAGCGGCTGATGAAAAACCGCACGGTTCTGGTGATCGCCCACCGCCTGGCCACCGTCAAAAACGCCAGCCGCATCGTGGTCTTGGAACACGGCCAGATCGCCGAGGTCGGAAGCCACGCGGAACTCTTGGCCAAGGACGGCATTTACCGGCGCCTCTACGAATTGCAGCTCCTCGAACGATGACGGCCGCGCCCCTGATTTTTTCCGCCGTTTCCGTCGGGGCGACCCTGGGGGGCGCCCATTTGATTCTGCGGCGCCCGGCCTGGGCCGAAGCCCACCTCTGGCGCATTCTGGCCTTTGGAAGCGGCGTCCTGTTGGCCATGACCTTCCTCCACCTTCTGCCCGAGGCCTGGGGGATGAATCCCCGGTGGGCCAGCGCGGCCGTCCTGGCCGCCCTGGGCGGACTGTTTGTTTTGGAGGAATTCACGGTGGTCCACGCCTGCGGGGAAGTGGCGGAGCATTGCGTGCGCCATCACGTGGGCTACGGGGCCTTGGCCGCCCTGTTTCTTCACAGCCTGGCCGACGGTTTGGCCATCGCCTTCGCCTTTCAATCCTCGGAACGCTTGGGCACGGCGGTGGCCCTCGCCGTGGTCGTCCATAAATTTTCCGACGGAATGACCCTGTCGTCCTTGTTTTTGGGCGCGGGCCACGCGCCGGGCCGGGCCGGCCGACTTTCCACCGTCTTGTCCCTGGCCACCCCTCTGGGGGTGTTGACCGGCGGCTTCCTGGGGCCCCGGGCCGCCGGACCCGGGTTGGCGGTGCTGTTGGGATTGGCCGGCGGCGGATTCCTTTACGTCAGCATGGCCGACGTGCTGCCCCGCATCCACCGTAACCGCGACCCGTGGTGCTGGACGTTTCTCGTGGTGGGCATGATCGCCGGCGCCACGCTCCCCCACCCGTGAAATTGCGCTTGAACGGGGAAGATCGGGAAATTCCGACGGTGGCCACCTTGGCCGACCTGCTGGCTCATTTGAAATTGGCGCCCGGGCGTCTGGCCTGCGAAGTGAACGGCGCCGTGGTCCGGCGGGCCGACTACGCCGCCGCGGCCCTCCGCGAGGGCGATCAAATCGAAATCGTCCAAATGATCGGCGGCGGCTGACCCCGCGTCGTCCGAAAAGCTAGTATAAGGAGAATTCCATGAACGACCGACCGCTGGTGATTGCCGGACGAACCCTGGCCTCGCGCCTCATCGTGGGGACCGGCAAGTACAAAACCATGGAGCTGATGGAAGCGGCGCTCCGGGCCTCGGGCGCGGACATGGTGACCGTGGCCATCCGCCGTGTGAACCTCAACGATCGGCCGGCGGACGAGTTCTGGCGCCATTTGCCGAAGGACATGGTCATCCTCCCCAACACCGCGGGTTGCTACAACGCCGCCGACGCCGTGCGCGTCTCCCGCCTCGCTCGGGAGGCCCTGGACACCCCGCTGATCAAGCTCGAAGTCCTGGGCGACCCCAAAACCCTTTTGCCCGACGCGGCGGGTTTGGTCGAAGCCACCAAAATCCTGGTGGCCGAGGGTTTTCAGGTCCTGGCGTACACGAACGACGATCCCATTTTGGCGAAACGGCTGGAGGACCTCGGCGTGGCCGCGGTCATGCCGCTGGCCGCGCCCATCGGGTCCGGCCGGGGGATTCAAAATCCCATCCACATCCAGTTTATCCGGGAAGCCGTGACCTCGGTCCCCGTGATCGTGGACGCCGGGGTGGGCACCGCCTCGGACGCGGCGGTGGCCATGGAGCTGGGCGTCGACGGCGTGCTGATGAACACGGCCATCGCCGAAGCCCAAGACCCGGTTCGCATGGCCGAGGCCATGCGCCTCGGGGTCGACGCGGGCCGCCGGGCCTTTCTCGCGGGGCGCATGCCCCGTCGCGAATACGCCCAGGCCTCTTCGCCCGTGACCGGCACGGTGTCGATCGCGAGGCCCCAATGAAGCGCGTTCTTTTCATCGGCCTGGCGCTGGGGGCCCTCCTCGCGGCCGGGCGCTCCGACGCCAAGCCCCGGTCGGGGCTGGACGGATCGGCTTTCCTCGGAAAACCCTCGGGGGCTCGTTTTCTGGGCTTGGGGGAAACCGGGGCCGCCCTTCCGGGAACGCCCCAGGCGCCGATGTACAATCCCGCCGCCTTGGACGCTCTCACCGCCACCCAGTTGGGGTTGGATTTCGACCTGGCCAATCAAAGCGCCCTTTCAAAGGACGTCATTCTTCGGGCTTCCTCCCTGCGGGGGCGGAAACTCACTTATTTGGGTTTCGCGGCCCCGGCGAAGGCCGTCTTTTACCGCCCCCTGGCGGATTTCGATGAAACCACGGTCACCGTGGCCACGGACCCGGCGAACAATTTCATCCAAAGCTCCCTGCAGGTTTCCCAGTTCGGCATCAGCGCGTCCCAAAAAACCGAAAAGGGATACAGCGTCGGACTGGGTCTGTCCTATCTCACCGGCCGCCGGGGTTTCGCCCTGGCCGCCTCCGGACAGCCGCCGGTGCTTGAAATCGCCGATGGAAACGGGTTCGCCTTGGATTGGGGGTTCCGGGACCAGCAAGGGCCAATCCTGTACGGCCTGTCAATTTTGAATTTTCCGGGGATCATTTATTGGGACCGTTACAAAGCCGATCAATTGCCGGTGGTGGGAAGGGCCGGATTGGGATTTCAACCCGTGCCGGGGGTCGTTTTCTTCAGCGACTACGAAAAGCGGTTCAAAAGCGGAGCGCCCAAACCGCATTTCTGGCACTTTGGGTTGGAAATCGCACCGCTTCCTTGGTTGGCGCTCCGAAGCGGCGCCCTAAGTTCCGATTTCAACGACCGGAACAAAACCGTCTACAGTTACGGTCTGGGGCTGGCCACCGCCCAGAAACACAGTTTGGATTTGTCCCTGCGGACCGAGCATCTTCAGGATCAACGGGTGAACCGGTACGGGTTGTCGCTGAATTTCCCGTTGCCCCAGGAAGACGCGTCCCGCCCCTCCGCCCACTCGTCCCGGGGGGCGCCGCCCAAATAAAAAAACCCGGGACCGAAGTCCCGGGTTTTTTTGAAAACAATCCGCGTCGTTAGGCGGCTTTGTGGACGCGGCCGGACCGAAGGCAACGGGTGCAAACGTACTGACGGCGGGGGCCGCCGTCGGTGGCGACTTTGACCCGCTGAAGGTTCGGTAAAAAGCGGCGATTGGTTTTGCGGTGCGAGTGGCTGACGGTTTTGCCGGTCGAAACGCCCTTGTCGCACACGCTGCAACGGTAAGCCATTGACATCTCCTTGGGAAGCCCCGCGGGGGGGCGGTTCCGTCTACTTAAGACGAAGAATGTTACCAATTTTTACCGCGGATTTCAAATGACCTCACCCACGGCCCTCCCCGCCCACGACGCCCCGCCCCACGCCGCCCCCCTTCAGTATTTAAAGGGGGTCGGTCCCGAACGTTCCAAAGCCCTGCGTTCCTTGGGTCTGAACACGGTTCAGGATCTCCTTTTTTACCTGCCCCGGGCCCACGAAGACCGCCGAATGGTCGAAGATTTCCGCCGGGTTTCCCCGGGAGGGAAAGCGGCCGTCGCCGGGGTGGTCGAATCCTTCGACGTGTCCTCCGCCGGGAAGGACCTGAGCCTCGGTCGGGCTTCCTGCCGGGGCGCCGTCGGCCCTTTCGAGGCCGTGTGGTTTCGCCGGCGTTCCTACCGCTACGATGTCTTCCAGAGTTTAAGCCGACAATTGGTTCCGGGGGCGCGATTGGCCGTCTACGGGTTTCCCGAGCGGGGGCCCCGCGGTTGGAGCCTGCGGGTGGAGGATTTCGAAGTGGCGCCGGCCGACGGGGCGCCCCTCCTTCACCTGGGCCGCTGGACGCCCGTCTACGAGTTGACAGAGAGGGTGAACGGTCGGTGGCTTCGCGGCGTCGTGGCGGCGGCCCTCGAACGGTGGGCGGACCGGGTGGAGGATCCCCTGCCGGAGGCCCTGCGCCGGGCCCAGGACCTGGCCCCGTTGGCGGAGAGCCTCCGGGCGTTTCATTTCCCCGCGAACGAAGCGGACCGGGACCGGGCCCGCCGCCGGCTGGCCTTCGACGAATTTTTCCTGATCGAGCTGGCCCTGGCCGAGGTTCGCCGTCGGCGGCACGACGGGCCGCCGGCCGTCCCCTGCGCGCCGACCCGCCGGTTGTTGACGCCTTTCCGGGAACGTCTGGGGTTTGAATTCACCACGGCCCAGAAGCACGTCATCAACGAAATCTTCGCCGATATGGCGGCGGCCCGCCCCATGAGCCGATTGCTCATGGGGGACGTGGGGTCCGGGAAAACGGCCGTGGCTTTTTCGGCCCTCCTGCTGGCCATCGAAAACGGCGCCCAGGCGGCCCTCATGGCCCCGACGGAAATATTGGCCGAACAGCACGCCCAGGGCGCCGCCCGTTGGCTGGAGGGACTTCCCCTGCGGTGGGCGCTTCTGACCGGCGGCCGCGCCGCGGCCCAAAAAAAGCGGGACCGGGAAGCCCTCGAGCGCGGCGAGATCGATCTGGCCATCGGCACCCACGCGCTTTTGGAGGAAGGCGTCGCTTTTCGCCGGCTGGGGGCCGTCGTCGTCGATGAACAACACCGATTCGGGGTGGCCCAGCGAGCCACGCTGTCGGCCAAGGGCCCGGCGCCCCACGCGCTGCTCACCACCGCGACCCCGATCCCCCGGACCCTGGCCCTCACGCTTTACGGCGATTTGTCGGTTTCGGTCATCGCTCAGTCGCCCCCGGGGCGGCCCGGGATCGTCACCCGCTGGTCGCCGGAGCCGGCGGCCT
>DAOQNO010000074.1:0-6769 GCA_035332125.1 Elusimicrobiota bacterium
GGTTCATCAATCGGGTGTAGATGTTGCCGAACTCCCGCAGGCCGAAAAGGTTGGCCGCGTGGTCCGAGCTCTTAAACTGGTAGGACGTCGTTTGGTAGATGGGCACGGCCCGGGACCCGGTGGTGGGATCGGCCTCCTGCCCGCCGTGAAGCGCGAGGGTTTCGGGTTTTAACGTGGCGTCGAATTGCGTCATGGGAATGCTCCGTTTTGTGGGGCGGGAAGAAAAAAGCCCGCGCCGAGTGTTGCGGTGCGGGCCGTCGAAAAATTGAGGGACTCCACCGCTTTAGCGCCCAATTCGCGTCGCGCTTGGCGCGCCGCACGGCTGGGGCAAGTTGGAAATTAAAGCCTCACCGTTTCCGAAACTATACAAAAATCGCCCGGGAAGTCCAAGAAGACCCTTTCGTTCCCCTCGGTATTTTGATTGAATGGCCCCGTGCTCCCCCGACGACACCGACGAGAACCGACGGGCCCCGTTCCCGGCTTCACGCTGATCGAGCTGATGATCGTCGTGGCCATCATCGGTCTTTTGGCCGCCATCGCCATTCCCAAATTCGCGAACCTGACATACAAGGCCCGCGAGGCCACGGTGAAAAACAAGCTGTCGGCCTTCCGCTCGGCCATCAATCTTTACTACGCCGACACGGAGGGGCTGTACCCTCAAGACGACACGGCCCTCGTACCGCGGTATCTGGCCGAAATCCCCCGCATCGGTCTGCCGGCGCCCATCAACCATCTGGACACCAACGACGTGGGAAACCTCGTGAACGACTGGGCCACCAACCGCGCCTGGTTTTACGATGGGTCCAACGGACGCCTCTACGTCAATTGCACCCACACGGACACGCGCGGGGTCACCTGGTCCCTCTACTGACGACGATGGCCGACGCGGATCTGTCCCCGGTGGTGCCGCCCACCGCCCGGTGGGTCAAATTGCAATTTCAACTGAAAGGCAAGACGCCCGGGGCGCGCCTGACGGCCCGGGTGTGGTCCGGGGCGCCGGAGGGGGCCGTGGTCCTGAACGGTCCGGAGGGATTCGCTTTCGTCCGGCTTGCGGCGCCCCAACGTCTTTCCTACCAGGCCCCCGCCGAGGTGGAATTGAAACTGAAAGTGGTCGCCTTCAAAGACGGCGGGGAGCCCCCCGCCGGACCCGCGAACAACGACTCTTCCCGCGGCTAACCGCCCCGGGGGGTCACTCCCAGGACGAACAACACGCAGGCCGCCACCAGCACGACCGCCACAAACACCACCACCCGCGTCACGATGCGATGTCGCACGTCGCTCTCCTTAGAGCCTATCCCAATAGGTGCTTTGGGAGCGAAAACGTGGAGGAGTGGACAGCGGCGCAGGAAGGGCCCGGCAGGCGTGCTCGGCGAGCACGTGGCCGGGACCGCCCGAAGACGATGGCCGGTCCTCCGCGTTTGCAGCCCCGAATGACCTATTGGGATAGGCTCTTAAACCATGTCAAATCGTTCGGTGTGGATGCGGTCCTCGTCGACCCCCAGGCCGGGCAGAACGTCTTCCATGGCGTCCATGAGCGGGGGCGGACCGCAGACGAAAAACGGGAAGCGCCGAAAACCCTTCGGCAACTGTTTTTGCAAAATCGCCGCCGTGATGAACCCCGTTTCGCCGGTCCACCCCGCGGGGGCCTCCTCCAGCACGTGGACAATTTTTAAATTCATTCGCCGGGACAGGGATTCCCATCCCTCCCGGAAGGTCACGTCCTCCCACCGCCGACTGCCGTAGAACAGGGTGACCGGACGCCCGTCTTCCCGGTCGGCCATGGTCAGGCACATCGAATAAAGGGGGGTGATGCCCACGCCGCCGCCGATCATCACGTACCCCGGCCCCTGCTGGCGGTCGATGGAAAAGACCCCGTAGGGTCCGTCCAACCAAAGGCGGCGACCGGGGGCCAAGGCGGGCACGCGTTCCCGGGACCAATCGCCCAGGGCTTTAACGGTGAAAGACACGGGGCCCCCCGCGGGGGTTTCGGCGGAGGAGGAAATGGAAACCGGATGCTGTTCCCAACCGAAGGGGGTGACGCCGGTGAGCAACCAGGCGAATTGCCCCGGTTCGAAGGCAAAACCCCGGTGGCCGACGGGTCGGAGGACCAGGGTTTGGGCTTCTCCCCGTTCGGGGACATTTTCAACCACTTCCCAAGGCCGTCGCCATCGAACGAGGGGCCGAACCACCCGGTAACGCACGGTGAGTCCCACCAGAACCGCGGCGTAAACCGCCCAAAGGCTTTTCATGGCCGCCGATCCGGTGTAATTCCCGATCCCGAAAATATGAAACAACCCACCCGCCACGGCCGCCAGGGCCAGCAAAGAGTGGCTCCACTGCCACCACTCGTAGGGGATCTTAAACCGCTTGCGGCCGAGGGCCAAAACGACGATGGACAGCGCCGCGTAAAAAGAGGCCATCCCCCACCGAAGGACGCCGGGAACCTCCTCGGGGAAGGGGTTCAAAAGCGACCCGGGCGAAAATCCGTTGAAAAAGAGAAGCGCGGGATGAACCATCACGAACAGCAGGGCGACGACCCCGATCTGTTTGTGAAATTGCGCCAAGGCGTCCTGCCCGAAGGCCCCGGCCACGGACCGCACCCGGGAGATGAGCGCGAATTCGAAGGCCATGAGGGCCAACCCCACGTAGCCCGCCGCCACCGCGGCTTCGAGGGACGCGGGGCGCGGCTCCGCCGCCGGGTCCCCCAAAACGCCGAGGATCAACGGGAACACCACGAGAAAAAGATAGAACCCAAACCACAGGGTCCCGCGCACGACGCGATTCGTTGGATTTCTCCTTCGTGGATCTGCTTCGCCCGGGCCGACCGCCCGGCCTACCGATCCCGTCCCGGTCGACGGGGCAACAACCCCTCCCGGACCAGGGCGTTGACGCAGGCGCGGGCCGCCTGTTCGACAAATTCCCGGGTGCGCAGGCTTTTGTCGGCACGTCCCGTGCCGTGGGCCCACCAGACCCGTCGGCCGGTGTTCAAATCAAACAAGAAAGCCCGGCCGTTCACGAAACGCTCCTCCCCCGCCCGGCCCTGGCTTTCCACGGACACGAGATCGGCCGTGGGGGATTCCCGTTTGGTCGGCGCCAGCGCCTCTTCCCATCGATCGGGCAATGCGTCGCGGCCTTCCCAATGGACCATGGAATGCTTTTCCAGGACGAACAGGGAATCGAACCCCGATTGGCGGGCCGTCGCCAGGGCCGCGGCGGGCGAGGGGGCCGTGGCCAACCCGTCGGACCACCGGGCGGGCGCGGCCTGGCGCACGCCGAAGGCGCGCACGAGGGCTTCCTCCACCTCCCCCCGGGTCGACGCCTCGGCGCCCACGAAGGCCACGAGGGTTTTCCGGAAGGGTCCCGCTTTGGCCGCTTCGGGGTGGGATTCAATCCGAAAAGCGGCGCATCCCGTTAACAACGCCAGGGACATCCAGACGGCCGCGGACGGTTTCATGGGGATTCCTCCGGCCCGACCGCTACGGGGCGGGCTCGCCCTTACCTTACCAGGCCGGGGCGGAAAACGCTATGACGACAATCAGGATTGTCGATGACGGCGGGCAGCGCCCCCCGGACCCCTTAGGCGCGATTGACCATCCACCCGGCGAAGGCGTCCAGGAAGGCGATGAAGCCGGGGAGGTGTTCCGGCGGAAAGGCGTAGTCGGCGGGCGCGTTCCGGAGGACGCCGCAAAAGGTGGAGAACCACACCCGGCGGGCGTTTTCGTCGATGGGAAACGGCAGATGGCGCGCCCGCATGCGCGGGGGGCCGTGGCGCTCGTGGTACAACGGCGGGCCGCCCAGGAGACCCACGAGGAAAGCCCCCAATTTTTTGGAGGCCTCGGCCATGTCGGGCGGAAACAGGGGGCGAATGTCGGTTTTTTCCAGGGCGCGGTAAAAATCCGCGCACATCCGGAAAATATTTTCCTCGCCCATTCGCCCATAGATGTCGCGGGAGGGGCCCGCGGCCGGCGGTCCGCCCGGGGGCGTGTGGGGAAGGCTCACCGGGGGCGGACCTTCAACGGAATCTCTCCGTCAACGGATTGGGGCGGGATTTACTCCGCCGATTTCTTGCCGCGCAAGTCGATGAAGGGCGTGGACCCGCCGGTCACCTCGGGCAAAACACCGTTCCATTTTTCCACGGATTTGTATTGGACGAGCATCGCGTTGATGGAAGATTCCAGAAGATGGTTCGCTTCGGCCTGGGCCTTGGCTTTGACGAGAATGGATTGGGCTTCGCCCTGGGCCTGGGCCACGGCGGCCTTGGCGAGGGTTTGCTGCTTCTGCAATTCGTATTCGGCTTTCTGGGCTTCCTGCTGGGCCGCCATTTTCTGCTGCATTTGGGCCTCGATGGTCGGCGGCAGGTGGCTGGCCCCCAGATTGACCTTGTCCAGATGGAAACCCATTTTTTGAAGTTCGATCTCCAATTTTTTCTGGATTTCGTCCTGCAATTGGGTCCGATGGGAGGAGATGATTTCGGTCAGGGACATCTGGCCCGCCACGTTTTGGGCCACGGTGATGAAGGTCCGCCGAATGAAGGACGTCTCGATGTCCTCGATGTCCGCGCCGCGGAAGGCCTTGAACACCTGGGCGGCCTGGTCCTCCGAAGTGTTGTACGTCACCGAGATGTCTTGCCGGATGTGCTGGCCCTCCATGGTGGGCAGGTCGATGCTGTCGTCCTCGCCGGAGGAGCCTTCCCCCGCGCGCTGCACCATGGTGTAGGTCCGAAGGGCCGTGGGGTAGCTCTGCACCTTGGTCACGAAGGGCATGCGGAAAGCCATGCCCTGCCCCACGGTGCGAAGGGAACCGGTCCAAACGTTGAAGATCACGCCCGAATAACCGGGTTGAATGATCACAAAGGAGTTCATGACCGCCACCAGGGCGATAAGAGCCACCAGGAGCGTGGCCCCGCGGCTCGCGATCCAGGAAAAGCCTTCGGGGGTGGAAAAATTATCGGGTCGTTTTAATTGCACGTGTCACTCCTTGGGGGGTTTGTCTTGCTTTTCGGGGACGCGATCCACATCGATGAACCGGGGATTTTCGACGCCCTGCACCTTCAACAACCAATTTTCCAGCGCGCGCTGCAGGGGCCGAAGAAGGTAATAAAGGCCCACGACCACCATCGCGCCCAGCAGAAGTTCGGTTAACGTCATAGGATTCCGCCTCGTGTAAGAGTTCAATTCGGGGAGGGGAAGCCCCGCTTTGAAGCCGAGCCTATACTTTACAAGTTTAAGAATCTCCGGCGCGCGGCCTCCGGGTTTCAGGTCACGCTTTCGGCGCTGTAACGCGCGATGAGTCCGCTGCGAACGGCGCCGCGGAAAACTTTTTTGAATACCCAAGCGGCCACGATCAAATGCAAAAGAGCCAGTCCCCCGGCCAGGGCCAAACCGCCGGGCCCGGGCCCACGCCCCAGGACCAACGACCGAAGATTTTCAAAGACGTAGGAGGGCGGCAGGAGACGCCCCACCCAGCGCATCCAGGCCGGAAGGGTGGACACGGGGTAGAAAACGCCGACGAAGGGCGAAATGAACGCCGGAATGGGCCAGATGAACCACTCCGCCGCAGGCCCCAGGCGCAACACCAGGGCGCAACAGAGAACGCCGACGGCGATGCCGAAGAGAAAGAGGACCATTACGTAGGGAACCGCCAGGGGGCCGTAGGCCGCAAAGGAGAAGCCGAAGACCGGCACGGCCAGGGCCAGCATGACCGCCAGGCCGATGGCGCTGGACACCACGCTGGAAAGCACCAACCCCGCCACGTATTCCCCCACGGTGAGGGGGGTCGAAAAAACATTGAGAAAGTTCCGGGTCCAAACGTCTTCAAAAAAAACCAGGGTGACCCCCTGCATGACCCGGATGAAAAAATCCCAGAGGAGCACGGCCCCGAGAAGCATCGGAACGAAATTTACCGTCGACAGGGTGTTGAGGTACCGCGTCAAAAACCCCCAGAGGACCATGTCGATGGCCACCCAGGAAAACAGCGGAAAGACCCGGGACACGCTGCCGCGGATCAGGTAGACGTAGCGGAGGCCGACGGCGGCGACGCGGTGGAAACGCACTTACGGGGCCCCTTCTTCCAGGGCCAGGGGGGTTTGGGCAACGGCGATAAAGAGCTCTTCGAGGTTTTCTTTCCCGTGCTGAGCGGGCAGGGTTTTGGGATCCCCCTCCAGAAGCACCCGGCCCCCCGAGAGAAAGAGAACCCGATCGCAGACCTCGACCACTTCCCGCATGTTGTGGGAGGTCCAAAGGATGCCGGCCCGGTCCTCCCGGACGATGGATTTAATCACCCGTCGAAGGTCCCGGGCCGTCGCCGGGTCCAGCGACGCCGTCGGTTCGTCCAGGAGGAGAAGTCGGGGGCTGTTCAGCAGGGCCTTGGCCAGGGACACCCGGGTCTGTTCGCCGGAGGAGAGGGCCCCGCACTTGGCGTCCCTGAATTTTTTCAAATCAAATCGTTCCAGAAGGACGTCGATGCGTTCCCGGGGTCGGGGAATCCCGTAAAGCATCGCGAAGACCCGCAGGTTTTGCCAAACGGTCAAATTCCCGGGGAGCGGCGCGTAAACCGCGGCAAAGTTCATGCGGGACAGAGCCCAGCTTCGCCGCCGGGACAAATCCTCCCCCTCCACCCGAACGACGCCCGCGTCCGGTTCCAGAACGCCCAGGGCCATGTTGATCAACGTCGTCTTTCCGGCGCCGTTGGGACCCAACAGGCCCAGAATTTCCCCCTCGGCGACGGAAAAGGAAACCGAATCCACCGCTTTTTTGTCGCCGTAGCTTTT
>DAOQNO010000075.1:0-6596 GCA_035332125.1 Elusimicrobiota bacterium
CGTCGCCCTTGTGGGCGGCGACCACCCGGCCCTTCTGCTCTTCCCAGGAAAGTTTCAGGCGCCGGACCAAAACGTCCAGCGCCTGAAACCCGATGTTGTGGGGCGTGAGATCGTATTTCTTTTCGTCGTTGCCGAGCCCGGCGACAAGACGAATCGACACGTCGGTCGGCCTTTATTTCTTCCCGGCGGCCGGCGCGGCCGCTTTGCCCGCGTCTTTCCCGGCGGGAGCGGCGGCGCCCTTCGCGGGGGCGGCTCCGCCCTTGGCGGCGGGGGCCGCGGCGGCGCCTTCTTCGCCTTCCTCGGGCTTCTTGCCCTTGGCGATGACTTCCGGCTCGGCGCCGGTGGGCGCGGCCGTGGCGGGCGTGGCGACTTCCTCTTCGGCGGGCGCCACGATGTTGACGACGAGGCTGCCGCCGTCAATCAAGGACTCGACGCCCTTGGGGAGAACGAGGTCCTTCACCTTCACGCCCTGGTTGATCTGGAGGGCGGAGACGTCGATGTTGATCCCGTCCGGAATGTCGGCGGGCAAACAGCGCACGCGGAGTTCCCGGAGGATGTGCTCCAAAATACCGCCCGAGAGCTTCACGCCCGGGGCTTCGCCCACGATGTGGAGCGGGACGTTGACTTCGAGTTTCTCCGTCATGGAGACGCGCTGGAAGTCCACGTGCACGATGTTGTGGGTCACGAAGTCCCGCTGAAGGTCCTTCAACAGCACGGTTTCGCCCGCGCCGCCGACCTTGAGGTTCATGATCACGTTCGTTCCGTGGCCCTTCAAGACCTGGAACAGGCTTTTGCCGTCGATCGAGAGGGGGGCGGCGTCTTTTTTGCCCCCGTAGACCACGGCCGGAATCCGTCCGGCGGAGCGCAGCTGCCGCCGCTCGCCTTTGCTCGCCAACTCGCGCCGTTCGGCGCCCAATTCAATCGTCTTCATGGACTCAATACCTCTCTTGGTTTTGAAAAATCAAACGAACATTTCGCTGATGGACCGCTCGCCGTGAATCCGGGCGATGGCCTCCGCCAACAGCGGCGCCACCGACAACACCCGGATGCGCGCCGCGTCTTTGTGACTGAGCGGAATACTGTTGGTGATGACCAATTCCTCCACGGGCGAGGCGTTCAGGCGCTCGATGGCCGGGCCCGCCAGCACCCCGTGGGCCGCCGCCGCCATGATTTTGATCGCCCCGGACTCTTTCAAGGCCTGGGCCGCTTTGACCAGCGTGCCGCCGGTGTCCACCAAATCGTCGATGATGAGGGCGATCTTGCCCTTCACGTCGCCCACCACGTGCATGACCGCCGCTTCCCGGGGGGAGAGGCGCCGCTTGTCGATGATGGCCAGTCCGGATTCGAGCCGCTTCGCGAAGGCCCGGGCCCGCTCCACGCCGCCGGCGTCGGGCGAGACCACCACGAGGTCCTCGGTGCGGATCTTTTTCTTCTGGAAATAGGACACCAGCACCGGGTTCGCGTAGAGATGATCCACCGGGATGTCGAAGAACCCCTGGATCTGGCCGGCGTGCAGGTCCATGGTCAGCACGCGGTTCACGCCCGCGGCCTCGATCATTTTGGAAACCAGCTTGGCCGAGATGGGCACGCGGGGCTCGGCCTTGCGGTCCTGCCGGCCGTAGCCGAAATAGGGGATCACCGCCGTGATGCGGCGGGCGGAGGCGCGCTTCAACGCGTCCACCAGGAGCAGGAGCTCCATTAAATTGTCGTTGGCCGGGAAGCTCGTGGGCTGGATAATGAAGCAGTCCGCGCCGCGCACGTTCTCCTGGATCTTGACTTCGACTTCCCCGTCGGGGAAACGGCCGACGCTGGCCTGGCCCACGTGGGTTTTCAGGACTTTGGCGATCTCCTGAGCCAGTTCCGGGTGCGCGTTGCCGGCGAAAAGTTTCAAAGGCGCTTCGATGGAAATCGAGGGTTTCATGGGTTTGGTTTGTTCCTTCGCGTTAGTGAGCAGCATGTCGCCTCAGTTCGTTCCGTTTGGTTTTGGCCCAACCGCGTTTGACCACCGCGGGGGCGCGCTCCAGGGCCAGCGCGTCCGTCGGGACGTCCCGGGTGAGCGTCGATCCCGCCCCCACCACGGCCCCCGCGCCGACCCGGAGGGGAGCCACCAGGTTCGCGTTGGAGCCGATGAACGCCCCGGCGCCGATCTCCGTCGGGTGCTTCGAATAACCGTCGTAGTTGCAGGTGATGACGCCGGCGCCGATGTTCACGCCCGCGCCCACCGTCGCGTCGCCCAGATACGTCAGATGGCCGGCCTTGACACCCGCCGCCAGCCGGGATTTCTTGATTTCCACAAAATTGCCGACCCGGGCGTTGGGGCCGATGTCCGTGCCCGATCGAAGATGAGCGAAGGGGCCCACCTGGGCGCCCCGCCCGACCCGGGCGCCGGTCGAAAACGTCGCGCGCACCTGGGCGCCGTCGGCCACGGTCGTGTCTTCCAGCCGGGCGAAGGGGCCCACCCGGCAACCGCGGCCGATGGTCGTGCGCCCCACCAAAAACGTATTCGGTTCAATCACCGTGTCGCGGCCCACGCGGACGGTGGCGTCCACCCGGGTGGTCGCCGGGTCCAACACCGTGACCCCGCCGTCCATCAAGGCGTCCACCGCCCGGCGGTTCAACAGCCGGTCGGCTTCCGCCAGTTCCCGGCGGTTGTTGACCCCCAAAATCTCGTCGCCGTCGGGCAGGCAATGGGCCCCCACGCGGCGGCCCCGGGCCACGAAATACCCGATCACGTCGGTGATGTAGTATTCGCCCTTGGCGTTGTCGGGGCGGAGGCGCTTCAAGCCCTCCAACAAATCCCGTACGCGAAAACAGTAGGTGCCGGAATTGATTTCCCGAATGGCGCGGTCTTCGGGGCTCGCGTCCCGGTGCTCCACGATGGCCCGGGGACGGTCGTCCAGCCCGCGGCGGATGCGCCCGTACCCGGTGGGATCGACCACGGTGGCGGTCAGGAGCGTGGCGGCGTTTTTTTCCCGTCGGTGGCGCGCCACCAGGGCTTTCAAAGTCTGGGGCCGGATGAGCGGCGCGTCGCCGCAGAGGACCACCACGTCCCCCCCCCGGCGGCTCAGCCAACCGGCGGCGGGACGAACGGCGTCGCCGGACCCCCGGCGTTCCTTTTGAATGAAAAAGAACAAATTTTTCCGGCCCGCCAGGCTTTCCTTCACCCGGTCCGCGCCGCGGCCCAAC
The DNA here is from genome assembly GCA_035332125.1 of Elusimicrobiota bacterium. Lineage (GTDB taxonomy): Bacteria > Elusimicrobiota > Elusimicrobia > FEN-1173 > FEN-1173 > JADKIY01. The sequence goes on from DAOQNO010000075.1 coordinate 3,187, forward strand.
ACCACGCCAGCCGCCCCCTGGAGCGGTCCGGCGGCTTCCAAGACGTGTTCCAAAAGGCTTCGACCGGCCGCCCGGTGAAGGACTTTGGGCAAATCGGATTTCATCCGGGTGCCTTCCCCGGCCGCGAGAACAAGAACGTTGATGGAATTCAAGAGAGAAGTTTTAGCCTAAAAGAACGGCGTTATTTTAGCAAAATTTCGCCCGGATGGGGAGCCAGGGATCGCTCTTGGTAAGGTCCCCCGCCGGCACGCTCGGACAACGCTGCTCAATTTTAAAGAACATTCCTGGGGCGCTAGGATTCGAACCTAGGAATGGCGGCTCCAAAGGCCGCTGCCTTACCACTTGGCTACGCCCCAGGAATGTTCTCTGAAAAATGGAAACGCTTCGTTGAGCGGATATCCGCTACAAATTGCCGAGCGACAAAGTCGCTCTCCCCAACCGCGAACCTGGGAATGGCGGCGCCGCTAGGTGCCGTGCCGGATTGTCGGACGGCGCGGCTCCAAAGGCCGCTGCCTTACCACTTGGCTACGCCCCAGGAATGTTCTCTCGAAGACGGTGAAAATAAATTTGGCGCCCGCGGCCCAGAGGCCGACGGCGACACATCATATTAAATTACGCTGGAAAGGTCCGGTGGGACAATAAAAAACGGGTGGGAGCGGAGCCCCCACCCGGTCGAAAGCCGTCCCGACGGGGACGACGTTTTTACGGCGCGATGCGGATTTTCCGAATGCGCGGATTGACGACGCGTTCGGCCTCTTGAACCGACATAAAAGCGATGGAACCGGGGTTGCGGGAGGTGAAGTCGATCACCGCGTCCAGGTCCTTCAAATTTTCCATCCCGGAGCTTCGTCCGGCCAGCATTTGGCTTTTCCAGTAACGATCGTAACGTTGCTGGGAGGTCATGAGGAAATCGCGCAACAGGACGTCGTTGAGCGGCGACTGGGCCGCGCGCAGGCACAATTTCACCTGCTTTCCGATCTTGGGCCAATAGAGGCGACGGCCCCAATACACGTCTTTCACCAGGTCTTTGTTGATTTCGATGGACACTTCGGAACTGACGACGAAAACCAGGTCCTCGGCCCAGGAGGGCGCCGCGATTCCAACGACGGCCGCGAGCGCCAAAGCGGCGCGTCCCATTCGCCTGCGATTCATGGTGTCGATCCTCCCCGCCTAAACGCCGAAGAAATAGGACAAGTCGATCCGGTATTCGTGGTAATCCGTTTTTCGACCCAGCAGTTTAAAGAAGTGGAAGCTGTGGTCCACCTTGATGGCCACGTTGGGGTTCGGCCGGTAGGCCAAGCCCACGGTGTCCTTGGTGAATTTGCCGCCGTCGAAGTTCCCCGCTTCGTCGTCGCCGCCGAAGGCTTTAAGTCCGATGATTTCGGGGTTCTTGTAGGCGTCCCAGAAGGCGTAGGGCACGAATTCCCCCGCCTTGGTGAAGATGGAATATCCCGCGCGCAGGTAATAAGTCTTGATGTTGTAGACCACGTTGCCGCCCGGGGCCGCCTGGTAACGCGCCAATTGATCGGGCAGGAGGCCGGCGTTCGTGATCATGTTGTTGACGGCGGTGGCGTTTCGAACCGCCCGGTGGTGGGCTTCGAACACGCCGCCTTCAAATTGCCAATTGCCGGGGTTCCATTCGGAGAAGAGGCCCCAGGCGCTGTAGTTGTCGGACTTCATCCAGGGCGCCACGCCGCCTTCCGGGGGCGTGATGCCGCCCGTGGCGCTGGAGCCCAGGGCCGTGGCCGGGCCCGTCGGACCCGACAAAAAGCCCGAGTGACCGAGCATGAACTTGTGGTTGCCCATTTCCATTTTGACGTCCCACCCGAGGGGAAAGGAGCCCATGGAGTCCCCGTTCCCGTTTTTCAGCCGGGATTCCGGGTTGTTCGTGGTCATGGCGAAGGACCAAAAGGTGGGGCCGAGATTGGCCGAGTTATGGACCATCACGTCGCAAAAGCGGCTCATGAACAAGTGGTCCGTGTCGAAAATTTCGGGCGGTTCGACGCCCAGATAGGTGGGCACCGCGTCCAACCGTTCGTTGTAGGGCGAAAAGGGCCGGTAGATTTTACCGACGCGCAAATACCCCAGGGACAACGGCAAGGGCAATTCGCCCCAGGCGTTTCGGACGATAAAGGTGGGGCTCGAGCCGCTGGAGGCGTTGGAGGATTCGGAGAGGTTTAAAAAGGTCGTGAATCCCTGGTCCCAGGTGCTCCGCACCATCAAATTAAGTCGGAGAACGCGGTAATCGACCGGATCGGGACGGTCGCGGGTGATTTGGCCGGTGGCGGCGTTGGGGTTCGGGTTCCGATAGGTGCGGTCGATGTTGAATTGAAGGTAGCCGAAAATGTCGTTTTCATTGGCCAACAAGGCCGAGGGGCATATCGCCAAGCCCGCGGCCCACAACCCGGTCGCCCATTTTCCCCATTTATTCATCCATCCACCTCGCGCGTGCCGATGTCGCTGCTTTGTTGCAAGTCCGGTTAAAGCTAACCCAAAGACCGCCGAATGTCAAGGCGTTTCGTGTTTTGCGCCTCCCCGTCGAATTCCCGCGGAACTTGTGTTATACTCACACCGCGTTACCGTGCGGCGGTGCTTCAAACGGCCGCCCTCCCGAGGAGGGGCGATTTCCCATGGCGAACGAAGGCCCCACCGGCGGCCCGCGGGTTTCCATCGATCCCCGGCGCCTTCCCGCCTTGGAGACGGAGTCCGACGCCGCCGAAGCGGCCGGAAATTGCCTTCGGGCCCTGCCGCCCCGGCGGGAGATCCTGACCCTGATCCAGGGCCTTTACGGTCCGGAAAACGCCAAATCCGTCCCCCACCTCCGCCGGATTTCCCTTTATCAGGAGAAAATGGGATTTTTAAACGACGCGGAACGATCCATCGCCCTCTCCCTCCGAATCAACGAAAAAACCCCCATGGAAAGCACCCCGGAAATCGCCCGGGATTTGCGGCGCCTGGGTGAACTGCAAATCCGCCGACGGGCCCACGCGGACGCCGAAGCCGCCCTGACCCGGGGCATCAAGATCACCCGCATCGTGCACGGCGACGACCACGCCGAAACCGCCGAAGCCTGGACGTTGTGGGGCGATCTCAAAGCCGACACGGGTCGTTTCGAAGAGGCCGCGGAGGGCTATGGGAAAGCCATGTTCGTTTGGGGAAAACTGACCCGGAAGGACGCCGCCGGGGCGGCCGAAACGATTAAGCGCCAGGCGCGCTTGTTCGAACTGCGGGGCGACGGCAAAAAGGTGGAACCGACCCTTCTGGAGGCCCTGACCCACCGGGAAAAAACCGTCGGTCCCAACGACCCGGGATTGGCCGGCGACTTGCTGGCCCTCGGCCGCCACCACAATCGGCACAAACTCTTTCGGAAATCCCTTCCCCTGCTGGGAAGGGCCTTGGAAATTCGCCAG
>DAOQNO010000076.1:0-6579 GCA_035332125.1 Elusimicrobiota bacterium
CCTGTGGGCCCTCGGGTTGGCCGGCGCCAGCCGCACGGTGCGCCGGTTGCCGGACCGCCCCCGTTACGCCTGCGCCGCCGCCATCGGGCGGGGCGTCAGCCGGATATTCCCGGACAAGCGGGCGGCGGTGGAACGCAACCTCGCGGTCATCAACGACTGGGCGGGGACGCGTTTTCGAGTGGAAAAAGTTTTTGAGAATTTCGGCATGACCCTTTCGGATTTTTTGGCCCACCCGCCCGTGAACATCCGGGTCGAGGGCCGGGAGAAAGCCGAGGAAGCCCGCCGCCACGGGCACGGAACGATTTTTCTGACGTCGCACTTGGGCAATTGGGAATTGGGCGGACGGGTGTTGGCCGGGTGGGGGTGGCCCGTGACGGCCGTTTACCAACCCTACACGTCCAAGGCGATGCAGAAATACATTCAAGACCGACGGGCCCCGGGGTTGTCTTATTTGGCCGTCGGCAAAGGAGCGGCCCTGGGCGTGGCCCGGGTGCTGGAACGGCGGGAATCCGTGGCGATTCTCGCCGATCGCCCTTTCGGCGAAGTCGGAGAAACGGTGAGCCTCTGCGGCCGACCGGCCCGGCTCCCCCGGGGACCCTTCCTCTTCGCGGCGCGGTCGGGCGCGCCGTTGGTCCCCGGCTTTGTGCTGATGGAGGGGCCCGGGCGCTACCGGGTGGTGGTGGAGGATCCCATCTGGCCCACCGGCAAAGGCCACGCCGCGGTGCAGATTCTATTGGACAAGATGGCCCAAGTATTGGGAAAATATCTGGCCCAACACGCCGAGCAATGGTATTGTTTCGAACCGGTTTGGGAAGGCTCTTAACGGCACTGCCGGATCCCGGGGTGTAGCGCAGCTGGTAGCGCGCTTGGTTCGGGACCAAGAGGTCCAGGGTTCAAGTCCCTGCACCCCGAGATCCGGAAGCGGCCGATGGGGGGAAAGGGTGGAAAGACGGCGTTGGCGGATCTTCGGCCGCGTGCAGGGCGTGGGGTTTCGGGCTTTTTGCCAACGCGAGGCCCTGGAACGCGGCGTGCGCGGTTGGGTTCGCAACGAGCCCGACGGCAGCGTGACCGCGGAAGTGGAGGGTCCGCCGGCGACCCTGGACGGGTTGCAGGCCCAACTCCAGACCGCGCACCCTTGGGCGCGGGTGGAGCGTGTGGACGTCGTGCGGTGTTCGGCCGGCGCGGCGCGGGATCAGGGTTTTGACATCGCGGGTTGACTCGGCGGGAGGATCATGAGAGAAAGCTTGGACGCGGTTACCCTTTATTTTCACGGCGTCAAACGACTTCAGGATGTTTCCAAAGACGATGTGTCCGCCCTCTGGCGCGCGGCGAAGAGAGGCGATAAAAAGGCGAAACGACGCATCGTTGAGACCAATCTCCGGCTCGTCATTCCCATCGCGAAAAAATATTACCGCCCGGGCGTCGACTTCCTCGACTTGATCGAAGAGGGCAACCTGGGGTTGATGCACGCGGTGGACAAGTTCGATCCGAAACGGGGGTTCCGCTTTTCGACCTACGCCGCCTATTGGATCGAACAGGCCGTCCGTCGGGCGTACGACGAGCAATCCAAAACCATCCGCATCCCGCCCCACGCGCTCGAGGCCCTGCGCAAATGGTTGCGGGAATGGGACCGGATGTCGATCAGTCTGGGCCGGAATCCGACCCTTCAGGAAATGGGCAAAAAATTGAATTTGTCGGCCCGCCAGATCAAAAGCGTCATCGACGCCCACGAGGCGGCCAAGTCGGTGGGAAGCCTGGACACGCCTCTCGACGAAGACGAAAATCTTTTCATCCGGGACATCGTCACGGATCGGTCCGACCAGGGGCCGGACGAAATCTTTTCGCTGCTTCGCGTGCGGGACGATTTGGCCCACGCCCTCATCCAAATCGGACCCCGGGAGAAGAGCATTTTGGACATGCGTTTCGGGCTGACCGGACGGGATCCCATGACGCTGGAGGAAGTCGGTAAGAAACTTCGATTGTCGCGGGAGCGCGTTCGTCAATTGGAAGAGCGCGGATTGGCGCGGCTGCGGCGCGTGGCCCAGCGGATGGGATTGATATGACGGTCTCGGCCACCCCCGGATTGGATCTCAAGCGGTTTATTCGCGACATTCCGGACTTCCCGAAAAAAGGCATCGTTTTCAAAGACATCACTCCGCTTCTGGCCGACGGGGCGGCTTTTTCCAAAACCATCGATCTGCTGGCGGCCGCGGGGCGGCGTCAAAAAGCCACGAAGATCGTCGCCATCGAATCCCGGGGTTTCATTTTCGGGTCCGCCGTGGCTCAGGCGCTGGGGGTCGGCGTCGTTCCGGTTCGCAAACGGGGGAAACTTCCCTTCACGACGATCTCCACGACCTACGCCTTGGAATACGGAACCGACGCGCTCGAAATGCACGTGGACGCCCTGTCCGCCGGGGACCGCGCCCTGGTGGTGGACGACGTCTTGGCCACGGGCGGCACCGCCGAGGCCGTCGTTCGACTGATTCAAAAGGCCGGCGGGAACGCCGTGGGGCTGGCTTTTGTGATTGAGCTCGATTTTCTGAGCGGACGCGCCAAACTGCCGAACTTGGACGTGACCGCGCTGATTCGGTTTTAACCTTTCCGCTCCACCTCCGAGCCCCCGTAGCTCAACTGGATAGAGCGGCTCCGTCCTAAGGAGAAGGTTGGTGGTTCAACTCCGCCCGGGGGCGTGGAGGTTGGGCGGAAAATGAAAAGAGGATGACCATGACGATGACGTTGCCCACCTATCGCCCGAACGGCCCCCGTTCGGAAGACGCCCCCGTGGTCCGGTGGGTTCGAAAGCACCTCGCGCAGTTGGCCCTGGCGGTCGGCGTCGGCGTGCTTGGCGGCGTTTTGCTGTTTTTCATTGTTTTAAATCGGGAGCGGTTGGCGGAGCGGGCGGCCGATCAATTGTCCATGGCCCGGGGTCAGGCGGGCGCCCGCAAGGTGAAGGAAGCTCTTCAAACCCTGGACGCCATTTTGGAAACCAATCGCTCCAGCCCCGCGGCCATGCAGGCCTACGTGATGAAGGGCGAATTGCTGCTGGCGGACAACAAGGCCAAGGAGGCGGAGGCCGTCTACGTGCAGGCGCTGGCCCAGGCCACGGAGCCCGCCTACCGCGCGCTGTTTTTGTCCGGTCAAGCCTATTGCGCCGCGGGTCTTGAAAAGTGGGAGGAAGCCGCGGCGTTGAATCGGCAATTCCTGAAGGAGTTTCCCGAACATTTCCTGGCGCCGCGGGTTTACATGGATTTGGGACGGGCCGAAATGGGGGCGGGGCGGTGGGAAGACGCCCAACGCGCTTTCGAAAAACTGGTGACGCTCTACCCGAAATCCGTCTGGGTGGCGGACGCCCAGGCCCTGTTGGCGGAAACGCGATCCCATCGGCCGGCCCCGCCGCCCGCGGCCAGGCCCTGACGCGCGCTTGACACCGGGAAATCGTTCTGTTAAAATCAATCCGCTTCGACGAACGGAGGAGGGATCCCTCCTCTGTTTTTTTTCGTATTTAAATAAGCCCCCGGCGAACACGATGGTTTCCTTCGCCCTCGGGTTTGGAGGTTAAGAGCATCTACCCGCGTCCGTTTTCACGACCCATGGTCAAATCCGGCGAGCCCCGGATCAACAACCAGATACGCGCTCAACAGGTTCGGCTGATTGACGAAGACGGCACCCAGCTCGGCGTCAAGACCCTCGACGAAGCGATTCGCATCTCCCAGGATCGCGGCAAAGATTTGGTGGAAGTGGCCCCCCTGGCCCAACCGCCCGTTTGCAAAGTGGTGGACTTTTCGAAGTACCGCTACGAAAAAGAAAAACAGAAGAAGGAAGCCCGAAAGCATCAAAAGGGCGGGCACGTAAAGGAAATCCGGTTTCGTCCACAAATCGGCGAGCACGACTTCGTGACCAAGTTGAAGGCCGTTCAGAAATTTTTGGAAGACCGTGACAAAGTTCGGATCACGGTGATGTTTCGGGGCCGGGAAATGGAACACAAGGACCTCGGACAACGGATCATCGAACGCCTGAAGGATCATTTGGGCGAGCTGGCCACGGTGGAATCGAACCCCATGATGATGGGGAATCGGATGATCCTCATGCTGGCGCCCCAGAAAAAATAGGACGGATCATGCCCAAAATTAAAAGCCACAGCGGTGCAAAAAAACGGTTCCGAGTGACGGCCAACGGCCTGGTCATGCACCAGACCCAGGGTCGCCGGCATTTGTTGATCGGCATGTCGTCCAACCGTCGTCGCCGGTTTCGCAAAGACAACAAGCTGAACAAAATCCAATCCAAAATTATCAGGACACTCTTGCCCTATGCGCGTTAAAAGCGTCGTTTACACCCGTCAACGAAAAAAGAAGTGGTTCCGTCGAGCCAAAGGAGCCTACGCCACCAAGAAGTCCCGTTGGCGCATGGTATTGCAGCATTTGGAAATGTCCATGCGGCACATGTACCGGGGCCGCAAACAGAAAAAAGGCGATCTGCGCGCCGTTTGGATTCAGCGCATTAACGCCGCCGCGCGTCAGGAAGGCCTGAGTTACTCCCGTTTCCTGTCCGGCCTGAAAAAAGCCGGCGTGGTTCTGGACCGCAAGATGCTCGCCAATCTGGCCTCCGCCGATCCGGCGTCGTTCAAGCAATTGGCCAACGTCGCGCGGGAAAACCTCTCCGTTAAAGCCGCCTAACCCCCTCGGATCCCGGACCGCCGGCGATCAACCGCCCATGACCGCGCTTGTGGAGGATTTGGAAAAACTCAAGAGCGAGGCCGAGGGCGAGTTGACGTCCCTGGACACTTCCGAAGCGTTCGACGCCTTCCGTTTGAAGTACCTCGGGCGGTCCTCGGGTCGTTTGACCGTACTTCTTCAAGCCCTTCCCGGGTTGCCCCCCGAGCAACGCCGGGACGTCGGTCGACGAGCCAACGAACTCAAAAACCACCTCGAAAAATCCCTCGCCGACAAGAAAAAGGCCCTGGACGACCGCCGCCTCTCGGCGAGTCTCACCCGGGACCTCCCGGATCTCACCCTTCCAGGCACCGGCTTTTTGAGCGGGAGCCGCCACCCGATCTCCCGGGTTATGGACGAGATCACCGACGCCTTTCGTCGTTCGGGATTTTCCGTGGCCGAAGGCCCGGAAATCGAAGACGACGACACCAATTTCACGGCCCTCAATCATCCCCCCGATCACCCCGCCCGGGACAGCCACGACACGTTTTATTTGAAATCCCTTCGGGACGCCGCCGGCAAACCCCTGCTTTTGCGAACCCACACCTCCCCGGTGCAGATTCGGTTTTTAAAATCGACCCCCCCGCCCCTTTACATCGTGGCGCCCGGGCGGGTGTACCGCCACGAAAACGTGGACGCGACCCATTCCTACGTTTTTCATCAGGTGGAAGGGTTGGCCGTCGACCGCGATATCTCCATGGCCGACCTGAAAGGCGCCCTGGGACTCTTCGCCGAAACGGTGTTCGGGGCGGGGGTCAAAGTTCGCCTGCGGCCCTCTTATTTCCCGTTCGTCGAACCCGGGGCGGAGGTGGACATTTCCTGCACGTTGTGCGATGGGAAGGGCTGCCGGATTTGCAAGCAGACCGGCTGGGTGGAAATGTTGGGCGCGGGGCTCGTGCATCCGAACGTTTTTCGTGGGGTGGGGCTGGACCCCGAGACCTGGTCGGGGTTCGCCTTCGGCATCGGGGTCGAACGCGTCGCCATGTTTAAATACGGGGTGGACGATCTCCGGCTTTTCTACGAAAACGACGTCCGGTTCCTGGAGCAGTTTTCATGAAAGCCTCGCTGGCCTGGCTCAACGAATTTTTGCCCGAGGCGCTCACCGCTTCGGTGGCCGCCGAGCGCCTGCGCCGGGCCGGGTTCGACGTCCCGTCGGTGACCCGCGTGGGCGGGATTGTGACGAACGTCGTCGTTGCCCGGGTCGAAGCGGTGGAAAAGCACCCGAACGCGGATAAATTGCGGGTGTGCCGGGTTTTCGACGGGAAGGACCGGTGGAACGTCGTCTGTGGGGCGCCCAACGTGGTGGCCGGGGGCGTTTATCCGTTGGCCCGGTTGGGGGCCACGCTGCCGGGCGACCTGAAGATCGAAGCCCGGGCGCTGCGCGGGGTGGATTCCCAAGGCATGATGTGCTCCGCCCGGGAATTGGGCCTGAGCGACGAACACGCCGGCCTCTTTGAACTGCCCGCGGACGCGCCCTTGGGCGAATCCATCGTGGCGGCCCTGGGTCTGGACGATGAAATATTGGAAGTTGAAATCACGCCGAACCGCCCCGACGCCCTGTCCCATTGGGGGTTGGCCCGGGAGCTGGCGGCCGCCGGAGGACGTCCCCTGGACTGGAAACCGCCGAGGCTTCCCAAAGCCCCCGTGAGAAAAGACGCCGTTCGAATCGAAGAAGCCGCCGCCTGCTCGCGATACATCGGGCGCCTTCTGGAAGGCGTTCGCGTCGGGCCTTCGCCGCTTTGGTTGCGGTTGCGTTTGGAGCGGTGCGGCCTTCGATCGATCAACAACGTGGTCGACGTCACCAATTACGTTTTGCTGGAATTGGGTCATCCGCTCCACGCCTTCGACCGCGCCAAATTGTCGGAAGCCC
>DAOQNO010000077.1:0-6544 GCA_035332125.1 Elusimicrobiota bacterium
GGGCCCGGGGGACGGCGGGAAGGGCCGCGCGCCCGGTTCCCCGTCCGGCGTAAACCCCCAAAAAAGCCGAGGAGCCCAGGGCCGCCGGATCTTCGGCGGCGCGGCGGGCCGCGCGGCGCAACGCCGCGTTGTCCGGCACCTCGGGAATCGTCAATCGCCGGTCCAACCCGCGGGGTCGACGGAGAAGGGCCGCGACCCGGGCGGTTCGACGGGGGCTTCGCGGATCCCGGCCGAAGGGGGTGCGGTTCAAAGGGACCCCGTTCACCAGCAACCGACCGCCCACCACCGTTCGACCCGCCCCGGGAAAAGCGGGGATGAAAAAAAGAGGGCCCGCGAATTTTCCGGCCCGGAGAAAAGCGTCGGTCTCGGCCCCCAGGGGCCCCCGGAGCGTGGAATCGATTTTTTTGTAGAGACGGACGGCGCCCCATCGGCGGAGGGATCGCACCGCGGAACGCACCTTGGCCGCCGCCCGGGCGGGGGCGTCGTGGCGGGAATCGGTGTTGATCACCCAGGCCCGAACGCGGGGACCGGGACGATCGCCGGGGCGGGCGTGAAACTCCACCGTCCACCCCCGGTCGGCCAGGGCCAGGGCGGCGTCGCCCGCGCCGGTGAAATCATCGGCGATGACGCCGAGACGTCCGGGGCCCGGGCGATCCGCCCGGGGGCCGCGGATCGTCGCCGATCGATGGGAGAATCTATTCTTCTTCGTAGGCGTCCAGGTGGGGGCGAAGACGGTATCGGGCGCCGGCCGCCCGGGCAACGTTTTCCACGCCGGCGGGGTCCACGCCGGGAAGCGCCACGGCGGTTACGGTCGTGTTCGGAACGGCCCGGGCGCATTCGACGATAAATTCCTTTACGCTGGCCAGGGCCCGGTCCCGGAATTCCGGGCGGGGGCGCATGATCTTCAGATAAGTGTCCGGGTCGACGGTATTGAGGCTGATGGACACGGCGTCCAAAAAGGTCAGTTCCGGGGCGATGTTTCGCCCGTTGATCAAGTTGCCGAGCCCCACGGTGTTGAGACGGATTCGCCGGGCTCCCCGGGCGCGGAAAGCCGCGGCGAGGGTTTTCATTTCCGCCAACCGATAGGTGGATTCCCCGTACCCGCAAAACACCACTTCGCGGTATTTGGAAAGGTCGGGCGGGGCCGCGCTTAAAATCTCGTCCACCGTCGGCTCCGTCGGTAATTTCAAATCGTGGCCCCGGTATTTATAGTCCCAGGAAAATTTGATGCAAAAAGCGCAGGCCGTGGGACAGCGGCTGGTCAGATTGACGTACAAGCCCCCGTCGTATTCATAAACCAGGGACACGGCGGTGGCGGTGGTCATAGGGGTTGTGGACGGGCGCCGGCGGGCAGGGTCGGCCGGGGTTCCCCGTCCGGTGGCGTGGTCCACAGAAGGTTGGCGTCGCCGATCTTGATGGAAAAGGACCCTTCCCGGCGTGGATCGACCAACAGGCGGCCTTCCTTGTCCACGTTCGGGAAAGCCAGAAAATAAGTGTAATCGGCCAACCCGGGCTGGGTGGAGGCCAGGCCGAACCGAAACCCCCGAAGGGCCTGGTCCAACTCCGGGGGAAGGCGGTCCGGTTCCAGGGCTTTATAGGATCGCCCGTCCGGGCCCACCAAACGGGTCTTTTTGCGCACCCACGCCTCGGGCCGGGGGCGGACCTCGCCCCCTTTCTGCCGGGCGTAGATCAAACCGACCAGGGTGTAGGGGCGAAGGAATTTCTGAAGAAGAAGCACGTCCTCGGCCGAGAGGGCGGCGCCGGGGGAGCCTTCGGCGGCGGCGGAGGCCAGGCGGTCCCAAATGGCCTCCGGGAACCAAATGCCCACGGCCAAATCCCGTCGGCCCTTGTGCATTTGCATGTAGCGGGAGACGAGATCCTGCTCCGTGGCGGTCAATTCCTCGGCGCGAAGGGGGCCCCGCCCGGCCGCGGCCAACAAGAACAACGAAAACAGGAGCTTGCGCGATCGCATCGTAAATAGTATATCACTTATGTCTTTGGTATACGGAGCGCTTCTCCCAGGCCCGCCGAAGGTTCACCGTTGGCGGGGCGGGTTCTTTTTTGTGTACTCCCCCTTTGACAAATTCCTTTAAATTGCTAGAATAGGCGAATTATGACCGAACAAACGACCTACGCCGTTATCCGCACGGGCGGCAAACAATACCGTGTGACCACGGGCGAAAAGCTCAAAATCCAAAAGCTGCCCGAAGCGGCCGGCGACGCCGTGACCTTTTCCGAAGTGCTTCTCGTCAAAGATGGCGACGCGCTCAAAACCGGCCGTCCCACCGTGGCCGGCGCGGCCGTCAAAGGCCAAGTGTTGCGCCAATTTCGGGACAAGAAGGTTCTCGTTTTCAAGAAACGCCGGAAAAAAGGCTACAAAAAGCTTCAGGGCCACCGGCAGGACCTGACCGAAGTGTTGATCGAATCGATTCAAACGGGGAACTGACATGGCATCCGTAAAATCCCAAGGCTCCACCTCCAACGGCCGCGACTCCCACGGCCAACGACTCGGCATCAAGGCCTTCGGCGGCGAAAAAGTGACGGCCGGTTCCGTCATCGTCCGCCAGCGGGGCACGCCCATCGCCGCCGGAACCAACACCGCCGTGGGCAAAGACGACACCATTTTCGCCACCGCGGACGGCGTCGTGAAGTTTGAATTTCGACGGGGCACCCTCGGTCGTTCCGGCGGTCGCCGGCGCGTGTCGGTGTATCCCGTCGCGGCCAACGCTTAATAGCGCCCCGGCCCATCCATCTCCACAGCCCGAGGGGCCCCCGCCTCTCGGGCTGATCTTTTTTTAAGGGACTTTTCCCATGAACTTTGTTGACCGCGCCACCCTTCATCTTCTGGGCGGCAAGGGGGGCGACGGCTGCCTCTCTTTCCGGCGGGAGAAGTACATCGAAATGGGCGGCCCCGACGGCGCCACCGGCGGCAAGGGCGGGGACGTTTGGCTTTTGGCCGATCCCCAGAAAAACACCCTCTACGATTTCACCTACCGCCCCCAGTATCGGGCCGAAGACGGCGTCAACGGCCGGGGCCGGGACCAAACCGGCGCCGAGGGCGAGGATTTGATCATTCGGGTCCCTCCCGGCACCCTGGTGTTCCGGGACGGACGACTGCTGGCGGACCTGAAAGTCGCCGGGGACAAATTTTTGGCCGCCCGGGGCGGCCGGGGCGGGCGCGGCAACGCCAGCTTTAAAACCGCCGCCAACACGGCCCCCCACCTGTCGGAAAAGGGCGAACCGGGCCAGGACGTAAAAGTCGATCTCGAGCTGAAGCTCCTGGCCGACGTGGGCCTCGTCGGTTTCCCGAACGCCGGCAAAAGCACCTTTCTCTCGGTGGTCACCCAGGCCCGCCCCAAAATCGCCAACTACCCGTTCACCACGTTGACGCCGAACCTGGGCGTTTGCGCCGTCCACGGGGCGACCTTCGTGCTGGCCGACATCCCCGGCCTGATCGAAGGGGCCCACACCGGCAAGGGGCTGGGCGACGAGTTTTTGCGTCACGTGGAGCGCACCCGGGTGCTGATCCACCTGGTGGATCTCTCGGGCTACGAGGACAAAACGCCCCTCAAAACTTTTCGCGCCTTAAACGAGGAGCTGGCCTCCTATTCCCCCAAACTGGCGGAGAAACCCCAGATCGTCGCCGCCACGAAGATGGACCTGACGGATTCCGACAAGGCCCTGGCGGCTTTTCGAAAAGGCCTCAAGGGCGTCCCGGTTTTTCCCATTTCCTCGGCCACGGGCAAAGGGATTAAAGAACTTCTTTCCGCCGTGCAGAAGACCCTGGCGGAAGCCCCCGAAGCGCCCGTCTTTCAACCGGAGCGCTTGGACGTGGTGTTGGAACCGGATTACCGCGCCGAAAAAACGGCCGACCACCGCTTCCGCGTCTGGGGCCGCGAGGTGGAGCGCCTCATGGTCGTGACCCATTTCGACCAGGACGAGGCCGTGGCCCGTTTTCAAAAGATTCTCAAAAAAATGGGCGTCGAAGACGAATTGCGCCGCCGGGGCGCCGTGGCCGGGGACGTCGTGACCGTCGGCGAGTACGAGTTCACTTACCGGCCCGACGTGGGCGACCGCCCCGTGACCGCCGGCCGCTCGGCCCCCCGCCGACCCTCGGAACGGACCAAGGACGTGCCCAGCCGCTCCTTCAGCGAATCGAAGAGCCGGGGCCGGACCGCCCCGCCCCGGGTGCCCTTCGGCGACGCCAAGGATTACCGACGGGCCGAGCGCATCGGGGGAACCCGGCGCCGTTCCCGGACCTCGGGAAAAATGAAAAAATAAAGGGGCGCCCATGGCCCTCACGTCCCGTCAACGGTTGGTGGTCAAAGTCGGCACGGCGATCTTAAGCCGCGCCGAGGGCGGCCTGAACCGCGCCCGCCTCCGTCAATTGGCCGAGGAACTCTCCGGTCTCCAAAAGAAAAATTTCGCCCCTCTCCTCGTGACCTCCGGCGCCATCGGCGCCGGCATGGACGCTTTCGGCTGGCGCGTGCGCCCCACCGCCCTTCGGGACAAACAAGCCGCCGCGGCCGTGGGCCAGGTGGCCTTGATGGAAGCCTACAAGGCCGCCTTCGCCGAGTTCGGCGTCACCGTCGCCCAAATCCTCCTGACCCGCTCGGACCTGGAGGACCGGGAACGCTACCTCAACATTCGCCACACCCTCACCGCCCTTCTGGAACGGGGGGTGCTGCCCGTTTTGAACGAAAACGACACCGTGGCCACCGACGAGATCAAGTTCGGCGACAACGACTCGCTCTCGGCCTTGGTGGCGGCCAAAATGGACGCGGGGCATCTCTTCATTTTGACCGACGTGGACGGCCTCCTCACCAGCACCGGGGCCGAAGGCCAACTTCTGCCCGAAGTTTTTCAAATCACCCCCGACATTGAGGCCCTGGTTCGGGCCGGAACCGGCTCGTCCAAAAGCGTGGGCGGCATGGCCTCCAAGCTCTCCGCCGCGCGGTTGGCCATGGCCTCGGGCGTGGAAGTGTGGATCGCCTCGGGCCGTAAACCCGGGATCGTCCGGGACATTTTGGAAGGCCACGGCCGGGGCACCCGGTTCGCCCCTCAGGAAGAAGCCCTGAGCGCCCGCAAACGTTGGATCGCCTTCGGCCGCCGGGTCAAGGGCGCCCTGCACGTGGACGCGGGCGCCGCCCAAGCTGTGGTGGACGGCAAGCGAAGTCTCCTGCCCGCGGGCATCGCCCGGGTGGAGGGCGCCTTTTCCGCGGGGGATACGGTGAAAATCCTAAACGCCGCCGGCCGGGAAATCGCCCGGGGTTTGGCCGCCCACGGGTCCGGGGACTTGCAAAAAATCAAAGGCCGGCGGTCCTCCGAAATCGAGTCGGTCCTGGGCCATCCCGCCCCCGCCGAAGTCGTTCACCGGGACAACCTCATCGTCCTCTAGGCGACTTCCTGCCGGTGGCCATCGTCAAACGATGCGCCATCTCAACACGTTCTTTCGCGCTTCGCCGACCCCGCCCATTAATTTTGTTACCATTCCTTCGATGAAAAAATGGGTCTCGGGACTCTTCGCGGTTTTTTTCCTCGCCGGCTGCACCGCCCACCGAATATTCTATTTTCCCGATTCAAAGCTTTACGTGGACCCGGACAAATTGGGCCTGGCCTACGAGGTGGTGACCTACCCCAGCCTGAACGGAAAACAATTGGTGGGTGTTTATTTTAAAGCGGAGGGGCCGGCCGTGGGCACCGTGGTGCATTGCCACGGGAACGCCCACAACGTGTCGGACCATTTTCCCCTGGCGCTCTTTTTGCGGAAGGGCGGATTTGACGTTTTGTGTTTCGACTACCAGGGGTTCGGCGCCTCCGAGGGTCGGCCGTCGCCGGAGGGAACCATTGAGGACGCGGTGGCCAGCGTCCGCTACGCGTCCGCACGACTAGCGCCCGGTGCGCGGGGGGTTGTGCTCTTTGGGCAGTCCCTGGGGGTGGCGGTGGCCGTGGGCGCGGCGGTTCGGGAACCGTCGGTCAAAGCGTTGGTCCTGGAGGGGGGATTCAATTCCTACCGGGTAATCACCCGGACGGTCCTTCGTCGAAGTTGGATTTTATGGCCCGTCTCGGCGATCCTGCCCCCGATCCTCGTCCGTAAAACCTGGGACCCGGACAAAATCGTGGCCGAAATCTCCCCCCGCCCGCTCCTGTTTATCCACGGCACCGCGGACCGGGTGGTGCCGGCGGTTTTGACGGAACGCCTCTTCGCCCGGGCCCGGGACCCCAAGGAACTCTGGTTGATTCCCGGAGCGGGCCATTTGCAATGCCACCGCGTGGCCGGCGCGGCCTACGAGGAAAAAATCATCGACTTTTACCGCCGGGCCCTGGGGCTTACAGAAAATAATTGAGGGAGGTCGCCGCTTCCCGATAAATTCCCGTCCGGGAAATTTCCGTCCGCCAAAGCCAGCGGGGCGACAGCGACCACCCCGCCGTCAGGTTCCAACGGGTCACGGTGTCCACCTGCCCCCAACCGTAGCGGATCACGCCCCCCTCCGCCGATATTTTCAACGGCGAATAAGACGCCCACAAAACGCCCCCCGTCCCC